>JAHFAP010000277.1:0-1824 GCA_023250495.1 Deltaproteobacteria bacterium
CTCTTTCCGCTGCTGTATCTGACGTGAGGAGAAGAGATGGCACATAAGAATCGCCCCAACTATTTTCTGATATGGTCCGGGCTCATGTTTCTGGTCATGGTTTCATTGGGGGCCAGCCTGACTTTGCCAAAGAGGGCCGCGCTTCTTCTGATTTTTACAGTTGCCGTGATCAAGGCCCTGCTGGTTGCCCTGAACTTCATGCACCTCAGATATGAGAAGCTCCTGCTTTACGCGCTTGCTATTGTCCCGCTTCTGATCGTGGCCGTGCTGTTTTTCGCCCTGTTTCCAGACTTCGTCTTTCGGGGATGAGAGGATATCGAAGACAAATTTGAAAGGAGACCTGCAGATGTTCAAGGACAAGGTGGAAGTCAAAGATTTCGAAAAGATGGATCCTGAATATCAGGACCTGCTGCGGCGCATTCTCACGATTCAGTCGGATTGTGAGATCGGTGGGCCCCATCTCTACGTCGAGCAGATGCTCCCCGGCGCTCCGACCAAGCTCGACCAGCTGATCGTCGCGCGGACTGCGGCCGAGGAAATCGACCACTATCGGAAAGTCGCCCGGCTTGCCGGCGACATCGGCGTGGACGTCTCGTTCGTTCTGAGCCAGCCAAACCAGAAGCGCTACGTGGAGGCCTTCCGGGGCAAGATCGCCACCTGGGAGGATTTTGCCGTGTTCGGCTTCCTGATCGACCGGATCGGCCGCTACCAGCTCGAAGAGTTCATCGGCTGCAGCTTCGCGCCGGTGGAGCGCATTCTTCCGGACATCATCAAGGAAGAAGAAGGACACATCGATTTTGGCGCGAGCAAGACCAGAGAATTGGTAGAAAAGGGCGATGAGTCGAGAGATAAGGTCCAGAAGGCGCTGGATTATTGGTACATCAAGGCGCTCGACATGTTCGGTCGCTCGGAGTCCAAGCGGTCGGAGCGCTATTGCTACTGGGGCATCAAGCGCCGGACGAACGCGCAGGCAAGAGAGCAATACATCAAAGAAGTGAACCCTCTCATCGAGCAGATGGGTCTCCGGGTGCCCGATCCCATGAAGGGGAGGCAGTACCTCTAATCGGGCGGAAGGAGTAAAACAGATGGCGCAAGCACCGATTGCCGTCGAGCTGGACGAGCACCTCAAAGAAATCGTCCAGGCGCTTCATCGCGCGGTAAAGTACGCGATGCCCCGCGTGAAAGAGCCGGAGGTCGCCGATAAGGCCGTGCGGGATTGCAAAGAAATCTTGGATGTCGTGATGGAAGGCCAGGTCTCGGAGTGGCTGAAGTAGCGTTTCCCTCTCACGACGAGAATCTTCGAGCCTCTACTGGATTTCCCCCTTCTAAGAAAAAATCCTCGCCCCTTTACACTTTTTGGGAAAAAGAGACGGTAACGTCTCGTCTCCCGCCCACAATTCATTGGCATAGTTTGTGCTCCGCTAATTGAAGGAGGAAGCACCGTGAAAAAGGCCATCCATATCAGGAACCTGGAGAAGGGCGATCTGCCCTTCATCGTCAACATGGAAGAGAGAGTAACGGGCGTGGCCCGCCCAGCCTATTGGGAAAAAAGAATCGAGATCTCCGAGGCCGTCCGGCCTCACTGGGCCTCTCTTGTAGCGGAAATGGACAACCGCGTAGTCGGTTTTGTCTTGGGCCGCGCCGGGGAGCTGGAGTTCGGTCTTCCCGGCACCGTGGCCTGGATAGAGATCATCGGAGTGGATCCCGCCTACCGCCGACAAGGAGTCGCCGCCAAACTGATGGAGAGCTTCACCGCATCCGCCGAGGACCATGGGGTCAATACCGTCTTTACCCTCGTGGACAACAATAACTCTGAGATGGAGC
>JAHFAP010000277.1:1924-4049 GCA_023250495.1 Deltaproteobacteria bacterium
ACCGCCGTGGAATCTCTGAAGTCCATCTCACTGCAAACCGGGATCATCTACGGCCCCGTGCGCTCGCGGCGGCTGGGCCTTTCGCTGGGGATCAACCTGCTCCCCGAGGACTACAAGCTCTGCTCGTTCAACTGTCTTTATTGCCAGTATGGCTGGACGGCGCAGCCGACGCTCGACGCGATCCCTGCGCTGAAGGACTTGCCGCGGCCTATAGAGGTGACCGACGCGCTGGAGAAAGCGTTCAAATCTATAGTCAGAAAAAGGCTAAAGGTCGACGCGATCACCTTCTCGGGCAACGGCGAGCCCACGCTCCATCCCGACTTCGCCGAGATCGTCGAGGCGACTCGGATACTTCGGGACCGGTATCTGCCGCAGGTCAAGCTCGCGATCCTTTCCAACTCATCAACGGTGACGCGCCAAGAGATCTGTGTCGCCTTGAACCGGCTTGACCTTAGAATCATGAAGCTGGATGCCGGAAGCGAGGAGATCATCCACCAGCTCAACGGGCCGACGCCGCCCTTTTATCTCAAAGATATTATCACGGGTCTAAGAGGGCTGAAGGACGTCATTCTGCAATCCCTCTTCGTTCAAGGGAGAATCACCAATGCAGATCCGGATTCGGTCGCCCTGTGGATAGAGAGCGTAAGAGAGATCCACCCCATGCTTGTCCAGCTCTATACTCTGGACCGGGTCCCGGCGGACCGCCGGATCTGGAAAGTCAACCTGCCCACGCTGGAATGGATTGCCAGTCAGGTGCGCTGGCGCGCAGGCGTGAAGTCGGAGGTATACTGAAAGTAAAGAACTGAAAGAAAGGAGTCCTGCGATGCCCTGAAGCCAAGGTTAGTGACAAGTCCTTAGCTCATGCGGCCGTCAAGTTCTTGCGCGATTCTTAGGTACTTCTCATGAATTCCTGGCCCTATCTCTGTTACCTCATGTTCCCAAAATTCGCGCAGTAGCTCTTTCTGATCTTCGAGGGTCAGGGCTTCGTCTGCCATGGTAAAAAGCACTTCATCTTCCTTATTGATGTGCTGTCGCAACAGACGCAGGTATGCCCGTCCGTTGTCAACCAGACCTGTTTCGGCGGCTTGGGGATCCTCTTCCGCAAGCGCCAATGCTGCAGCCATCAGCCTCACATATCCACGCCCTTCTTCATGCTCCATAAGCATCATGCCGATAGGCCCTCCGTCACGGGGGATTCCTCGTTGTTCCAGAGCCGGAAAAAAGATCTTCTCCTCCTTCAGGTGATGGCACTTATCGGCAAAGTTCCGGATAAAGTCGAGCGCTTTCTCCCACCTGTCCATCGAGGCATTTTCGGGATCAAGTGTTAGCTGTTCTAAGGTAGCCAGCACCTTTTCGATAACCCGGTGGTCATGCTTGAGCGCATCGGTGGCCTTCTGAAAATGATGGCACTCTTGTCCGTTCTTAGTGATCTCACTATTCGAAGTCTCAGAATTGTTTTCCATTTTCGCATATCTCCTTAAGCGACAGGCTTGATTTCCTCCGCACAGGTGAATTCCCCTCTGCATCTGTTACGCAGAAACCATGCCAGGCTGGTGTCCACCTCTGGCCTGCTTTCTTAATGATTCCAAGTGCCTTTGGGACCGCGCATTTGCGGATTTGGGAAAACAGAGGCCCAATTTCTTAATTTCTGGAAAAGCGCCATTAGCAATTCCTATCGAGACGTAGATTTCCGGCGTTGTTTCCTTGGTATGCATTTTGCTCCCCAAACGCTCAGAACCATCCGCGAATGGAAAAAGAAGTGAAGCTTTTGAAAACTCGGGAGGCTGAGTGACGAAACGGATTTTTTCCCTAGGTGCGATGGTACTTTTCCTGGTTTTTGCCGCCGCGGTTATCAACACCGCTGAGTTAAAGCCTCCTCCACCATTGCCGAAACTGCTCGCGCTGGGAAAACAGATCTACAACCAGCAGTGCACCGCCTGCCATGGCGCGCAGGGCCGAGGCGACGGTGAAGCCGCGTATCTTCTCTATCCTAAGCCGCGCAACTTTGTTGCCGCAAATTATCGACTGGTCTCAACCTGGGAGCGGGTGCCGACTGACCAGGATCTCTTCAACACGATTACGCGCGGTATGCCGGGATCGGCGATGCCCTCGTGGGGGCATCTGC
>JAHFAP010000278.1 GCA_023250495.1 Deltaproteobacteria bacterium
CGGCGAGCGGCTCAAGAGCGCGGACGAGAAGTCGAACGGCAAACGCCGGGGAGACGGCGGGCAGGATTAGTGGCCGACTCCAAACAAAAGAACGTGCTCGTCACCGGCGGCGGCCGGGGAATCGGCCGGGCGATCGCAATCGCTTTTGCCACGCAGGGAAGTCGAGTGGCGATCACGGGAAGAACGCAAGCGTCACTGGACAAAGTAGCTGAAGAGATCCGCTCCGTTGACGGAGAGGCGCTGCCGCTGCGATGCGATATCACGCGCGCGGAGGAAGTCGCAGCCCTCAACCGTCAGATTGCCGATCGTCTCGGCAAGGTGCAGATCCTGGTCAACAACGCGGGAGTCGCTCCGGCGGTCGCGTTCTTAGAGATGGACGACCATCTGTGGGAAGAAGTGCTCAAGATCAATCTCACCGGCGCCTACCATTGCTGCAAAGTTTTTCTCCCTGAGATGATCGCCTCAGGCTGGGGCCGCATCATCAACATGGCCTCGACCGTCGCCAAAGTCGCCTATCCTTACATCTCAGCCTACACCGCGTCGAAGCACGGACTTCTCGGATTGACTCGCGCTCTGGCCATTGAAATGGCCCGAACCGGAGTGACGGTGAATGCCATCTGCCCCGGATATGTCGATACGGATCTTACGCTGACCAACGCAAAGCTGATGGCGGAGAAAACAGGCAAAGCGGTTGAGGAAGCGCTCAAGCTCTTCAAGGGCGCCTCGCCGCAGAACCGTTTGATCGCTCCGGAAGAGGTGGCCGATCTGGCGCTCATGCTGGCATCGGAGTCGGCCGGGGCGATCACCGGGCAAGCGATCAACGTTGACGGCGGCGCGGTGATGGCGTGAAGGAGAGAGGAGTTATACAAAATGGCTTACCAGAGTTTCATCTACGAAGTTGAAGACGGCATCGCCACGGCCCGGCTGAATGACCCCGGCAAACTCAACGCCCTGACCTTTCAGACTTACGAGGAGCTGGAGCGGTTGATGAGAGAGCTGGCCGACGACGAGGCGGTCCAAGTCCTGGTGCTCACCGGAGAGGGAAGGGGCTTCTGCTCGGGCGGCAGCGTGCAGGACATCATCGGAAAACTGCTCGAGATGAAAGGCGACTCGCTTTACCATTTCACGCGCATGACCTGCGATGTGGTGAAGCACATGCGCAATCTCAAGAAGCCGATCATCGCGGCGGTCAACGGCATCGCCGGCGGCGCGGGCGCGATGCTGGCGTTGGCCAGCGATTTCAGGATCCTCTCCGCTCAGGCGAAGTTCGCTTTCCTGTTCGTCAGAGTAGGACTCGCCGGCGCCGACATGGGCGCGCTCCATCTCCTGCCCAGGATCGTGGGGCAGGGACGGGCCACGGAGCTGCTTTTTCTTGGGGATCCTATCGATGCCCAGGAAGCATGCCGCATCGGCTTGGCCAACCGCGTCGTGCGCCATGACGAGCTGATGAAGGAGGCCTACGCGCTGGCGCGCCGGCTGAAAAAGGGGCCGCTCTACGCTATAGGAGTAACCAAGCAGCTGCTCAACCGAGAGCTGCAGATGGATCTCGAGGCGGCGCTAGAAATAGAGGCGAGGGCTCAGGCCATCTGCATGGAGACAGCGGACTTCCGCGAGGGCTACAGGGCAGTTGTAGAGAAACGGGCGCCGGTATTCAACCGTTCGTGAGTGAGAGACAAAAACGTGCTTCCCTATTTCGACCAAGACCATCTGCTGTTGCAAGAGAGCGCGCGCTCCTGGGTGGAGAAGAATCTAGCGCGCGATCACAAGGACGAGGCAGACACGGAAGCGGCCGCGCAAAGGCTCGTGCGGAAACTTGGCAAGGAGGAATTGATCGCCTATGTGGCGCCCAAGCGATTCGGCGGAGTGCGAGAAGAAATCCAGGCGCGCGACTGGTGCCTGCTGCGCGAAGAGCTGGCTCGCGGCTCGTCCTTGGCGGACACGATGTTCTCTATTCAGGCGCTTGGGAGCTATCCGATCACGCTGGCGGGAACCGATGACCAAAAACTCCGCTATCTCCCACCGATCGCTCGCGGCGAGGCGATCGCAGCCTTCGCTCTGACCGAGCCGCAGGCGGGTTCGGACATCGCGTCGATCCAGACGCGGGCGGTGAAGCGCGGCCGTGATTATTGGATCACTGGAGTCAAGTCTTTTGTCTCCAACGCCGGCATCGCTCAGACCTACGTCGTCTTCGCCTCGACGGATCCGGAGAAAAAGGCCAGAGGCCTCAGCGCCTTCGTGGTGGAAGCCGGTAGCCGCGGATTGGCCCTCAAGGAAAAAACCCGACTCCTCTCCCCTCACCCGATCGGGGTCATCGCCTTCGAGGATTGTGTTGTCTCAGAGTCCAATCGGCTGGGCGAGGAAGGAGATGGAACTAAGATCGCGCTCGCCACGCTCGACACCATGCGCTGCACCGTGGGCGCGGCTGCGGTCGGCTTGGCCCGCAAGGCTTTAGAGGAGGCGATCCGCTACAGCCGAGAGCGGCGCCAGTTCGGGCAGGAGCTGGCCCAGTTCCAGGGAATCCAGTTCAAACTGGCTGATATGGCCACCGAACTCGAAGCCGCCCGCCTGTTGGTCTATCAGGCGGCATGGAGCCACGACCATGGACAAGCGGATCGCAAAAAAAACTCCTCGATGGCGAAGCTCTTCGCGACCGAGGCGGCGCAGCGGATCGTCGATCAGGCGCTGCAGATCCACGGCGGAATCGGCCTTGTGGCCGAGACCCCGGTAGCGCGGCTCTACAACGATGTCCGCGCCTTGAGGATCTACGAAGGAACTTCGGAGATTCAGAAGCTCGTGATTGCAAAGGAACTACTTAAGTGAGGGAGTGAGACAGTGAGAAGTGAGCAGTTTAACTCCTCACGCCTCACCGCTCACTGCTCACTAGAGTGGAGGGACTATGAACTTTGACTTACCAGAGGAGCTAATCGCGGTGCGCGATCTGGCCCGCGACTTCGCCGCGGAGGAGATCGCTCCGACCGCAGCTGAAGACGATAGAGAGCGCAGGTTCCGCAGGGATCTCGTTCTAAAAATGGGCGATCTCGGCTTCTACGGCTGCGTGGTCCCGGAGGCCTACGGGGGAAACGGCCTCGGCTTTCTCGCGCTCTCGCTGATCACGGAGGAGATCGCCCGGGTGCACAGCGCCATGAGAGTCTTTATCAACATGCAGGTGGGACCGGCGCTGGCCCTGCTCCAGTTCGGATCCGAGCAACAGAAAAGGAAATGGATTCCGCCGCTCGTCCGTGGAGAGAAAATCGGCTGCTTCGCCATCACCGAACCCGACGCGGGATCGGATGTCGCCGCCATCCGCACCACGGCGGCGCGCACAGGCGACTCGCACATTCTAAACGGCACCAAGATATGGATCTCCAACGCTCCGGTGGCGGACACCGCTCTCATCTATGCCTACACCGATCGAGCGCAAAAGCACCGGGGAATCTCCGCCTTTTACGCCGAGTTGAATCAACCCGGTGTAAGCCGCCGCACTCTTGAGACGCTCGGCGCCCACGCCTCTCCGATCGGGGAGCTGACCTTTGAAAACTTCCGGGTGCCAGCGGAAAGTCTGATCGGCAAAGAGGGAGAGGGATTCAAGATCTGCATGTGGCAACTGAACCAGACGCGCCTGAGCTGCGCCGCCGGCGCGCTGGGCGTGGCGCGAGCGGCCCGGGAAGCGGCGGTCAGCCATTGCAACCAGCGGGAGCAGTTCGGCCAGAAGATCGGCCAGTTCCAGATGAATCAGGATCTGATCGCGCAGATGGTCGTGCACGAAGAGGCGGCCCGGCTGCTCGTCTACCGCGCCGCCTGGCTTGCCGACAGCAAGCAGCCCAACAATCTCGAAGTGTCGATCGCTAAATACGCTGCCGCAGAGGCCGCGGCGTTTTCCGCGGACGCCGCGCTGCGAATCCTCGGGGCCTACGGCTATTCCACGGAATTTCCCGTAGAGCGCTATCTGCGCGACGCGAAGTCGTACCAGATCGTCGAGGGCTCGTCGAACATTCAAAAAATTATCATCGCCCAAGACGCATTGGGGTACAGGAAGGCGAATCG
>JAHFAP010000085.1 GCA_023250495.1 Deltaproteobacteria bacterium
GGATGGAGAAATCAATTCAATCCTTGGCTTCGAGATTGCGGCTCAAAAAGGTTCCTGACGCCTTTTCAGGTCCGCAAAAATTTGGTGGAGGCGGGGGGAATTGAACCCCCGTCCGAAAGCGTTACGCCAAGTCGAACTACATGCTTAGCCGCCGTTTTGATCTCATCCGTCAAGCGCCCAACGGCAAGCTCTTAAAGGACCAGCCGGTTTGAATCTCAGCCTCATCCCCTCCGGCAGGAGAATCGGCCCATCCCACTGAATGACGCCTTATCCAACCCCGTGGGAGAAGGCCGGTAAGACGCTAGCTGCGATTAGGCAGCCAGTGCGTACTCGAAATTGTCTGCAGTTAGTTTGCAGCCTGTTTGTTTAACGGGACAACAGGACCCCGGCATGCCTCCTTGACTTCGCACTCCCGTCGAACCCAGATCGCCCCCAATCCTAATAATGATGAATTTTGAGTTTTGAATTTTTAATTATCGGAAGAAAGCATTTTTTTCCTTAATTCAAAATTCAGCATTCAAAATTCAAAATTGCTTTCTTGTTTTCAAAGAGCGCTCCACTTCGCGCTGCGCCGCTCTTTTGCGCAGGACTTCGCGCTTGTCGTAGAGCTTTTTGCCACGCGCCAGGCCCAGCTCTACCTTCGCCCTGCCATCCTTAAAGTATAACCTGAGCGGTATTAGGGTCAACCCCCGCTCTTGGACCCTGCCGCTGAGACGCCTGATCTCCTGCTTGTGCAGCAGAAGCTTTCGCGTGCGCGTCGGGTCATGATTGAACCGGTTGGCGGCGGCATAAGGGCTGATGTGCGCGTTCAACAGGAGGCACTCGCCTCTAATAATGCGGGCGTAGCTGTCCACTAAGTTCGCCTTGCCGTCGCGCAGGGACTTGACCTCGCTGCCTTGTAAAACCAAACCGGCCTCGTAGGTCTCCTCTATAAAGTAGTTGTGTCTTGCTCTGCGATTGACGCAGATGACCTTTTCCTCCGATGAAGCCATGGGCTAATCCCGGCCGACCGATCACTTCGAGCCGCCGGTTGCCGATTTCTCCTCCGGGCTGATCATTCCTCCGGAGACGATGAGCTTAAAGGCCTCCTCGGGCGTCATTTGCAGCGGCACGATATCCTTTTCCGGGACGAGCAGATAAAACCCTGCCGTCGGGTTCGGCGTGGTTGGCACGAAGATATTGACCAGACGCTCTTGGGACTGTCTTCCCAGCTCTCCCGCCGCATGCCCCGTGGCAAAACCCACGGTGAAGATCCCCCTGCGAGGATACTCGATCAGCACCACCCTTCTCCCGCCCTGCTCCTGACTGAAAATCGTTTCCACGAGCTTCTGCACCGAGGTATAAACTCCGCGGAAGACCGGGATGCGGCTTAGAAAGCGGTCCCAAACCGCGAGCGCCCTGCGCGTCACCACGCTCGTGGCGAGAAAGCCGAGGAAAAGGATCAGGCCCAAAGTGAACAGCGCGCCGAGCCCCGGAATCGGAAAAGGCAGATAGGAGAAAGGATTGAGGCGGGCAGGGAGAAAATCGACGAGGCTGTCCATGAGGCCAACGATCCAGCCAATGAGCCAGATCGTGATGACCAGGGGCAGAAGCACCAACAGGCCGGCGAAAAAATAACGCTTGAGCCGCTCGCGGATGGTGCTTCCGCCTCGCTTTGCCTCCGCTCCTGGCATACTGTCCTCCTCTATGCTTTGAGGATAGTGTTGTCAATCAGCCTGGCCTTGCCGACCCAGACAGCCAGGGCGAGGAGCGCCTCGCCCTCGACTCTCGCCACTTGCTCGAGAGTTTCAGGATGGCACACTTTGACATACTCGATGCGAGCGAGCGGCTCTTTTTCGATCTCGGCCCGCATTGCGTCGATGATTCGCTTGCTTTCTCTTTCCCCTCGCAGCACCAGCGACTCCGCCCGCTTGAGCGAGCGGTGAAGAGCCAGCGCCGCTGCTCTCTCTTCCCGGCTGAGATAAACATTGCGCGAGCTGAGCGCCAGGCCGTCTTGATCCCGCACCGTCGGGTGACCAACCACCTCCACATCGAAATTCAGGTCCCTGACCGTTCGCCGAATGAGCTGCAGCTGCTGATAATCCTTGGCGCCAAAAATCGCCGCATGCGGGCGCACGATGTTGAAGAGCTTGGCGACCACGGTTGCCACGCCGCGAAAGTGGCCCGGGCGAAATTCGCCGCACAGAAGCGGGCTTAGTTTTTCCACCTCGACGTAGCTTTGGTATCCCTCCGGATAGATCTCCGAGACTGACGGGTGGAAGAGAACGTCGACCTTCTCCTTCTCAAGCAAAACTTGGTCGCGCTCGAAGTCGCGCGGGTAGGCCGCAAAATCTTCCTGGGGGGCGAACTGCGCGGGGTTGACGAAGAGGGAGACGACGAGCCGCTCTCCCCTCTTTCTCCCGTCGCGGACCAGGCTCAGATGGCCCTCGTGAAGGGCCCCCATCGTCGGCACCAGGACGATGCGTCTCCCTTCGCGCCGCTCCGCATCGCTCCAAAACCGCATCTCCTGGATGGATTCGATGATACGCATGATGGCTAGCTCTCAGCCGTCAGCGATCAGTGGTCAGCTAAAACATTCAGAGCTTCTTGGCTGATAGCTGAGTGCTGATAGCTTCTAGTGGAACGAATGTTCATCATCCGGGAAGCTTCCTTCTCTAACTTCAGCGATGAAACGTTTGACGGCGTCTGCCATGACGTCTCGCAGCTCCGCGTACCGCTTGACGAACTTGGGCGTGTACATATCGAAGAGACCGAGCATGTCATGAACCACGAGAACCTGGCCGTCGCAGTGCATTCCCGCACCGATGCCGATGGTGGGGATCGACACGCGCCGGGTAATCTCCTGCGCCAGATCCATCGGGATGCCTTCCAGGACGACGGAGAAAGCGCCTCCCTCTTCTACGGCCAACGCGTCCTGGATAATCTTTTCTCTATCTTCTTTCTCCTTGCCCTGGACTTTGTAGCCGCCGAAGCGATGAATGGACTGCGGAGTCAACCCCACGTGGCCCATGACCGGAATCCCCATCTGAACGATCGCTTCGATGGTTTCGAGCATCTGCACCCCGCCTTCTATTTTTACCGCCTCGGCCCCACCCTCGCGCAGAAACCTTCCCGCGTTTCGCTTCGCCTCCTCCAGGCTGACTTGATACGAGAGAAACGGCATGTCCGCGACCACCAGAGCGCGCTTGCGGCCGCGCGCCACGGCCCGGGTGTGATAGATCATCTCCTCCAATGTGACCGGCAGCGTGCTCTCATGGCCTTGAATCACTGAGCCGAGCGAGTCGCCCACGAGCAAGATATCGATCCCCGCGTCATCAAGAATGCGCGCGAAGGAGTAGTCATAAGCAGTCAGCGCGGTGATCTTTGCCCCCGTCCGCTTCATCTTCATGATTTCAGGCGCCGTGACCTTTTCAGCCATCGCTCCAACCTCCATAAAAAAAGCCTTCCAGACAAAGCCGGAAGGCCATAACCGTCCCGAGCGACAGCAGATCTCTGCTTTCGCGCGGGACTCTCACTGGCGTCCGTCTCAGTCCAGACTACCTGGATCCAAGCGGTATGTAATGCTGCGTCCCTGAACCCATGCTGTTGATTTCCCGGATCAAGTCAGCCAGATTCTGACTGCTCGCCACGAAATCGATCTCAGAAGTGTTCACCACCAGAAGCGGGCTCTCATCGTAGTGGAAAAAAAACTGGTTGTAGGCTTGAGCCACCTCTGTCAGGTATTCGAGGGTCGCGCCTCTTTCATAGCTCTTATCTCTCTTTTTGATTCTTTTGTAAAGGACCTCTGCCCGGGCCTGGAGATAGACCACCAGGTCGGGTTTCGGCAGCCGGGTGTCAAGAAGCTGGTAGATCTGATGATAAAGGCTCAGCTCTTCGGCGCTGAGCGTGAGGCTCGCAAAAATCTTGTCCTTGGCGAAAAGATAATCGGCGACGGTGCTCTGGCTGAAAAGCTCTTGCTGGATCAACTCGCGCTGCTGTCGATAGCGGCTGAGGAGAAAAAATAGCTGGTTCTGAAAGGCATAGGTTTCGCGATCCTCGTAAAACTTGGGCAGAAACGGGTTCTCCTCGACGCTTTCAAAAACGGTGCGCGCTTGAAACTCGGCGGCGAGGATTTTCGCCAGGCTCGTCTTCCCCACCCCGATCGGCCCCTCCACCACGATATACTTTTTGTGCGCCATCCAGGCTGCTGAATTTACACAAAGGCCAAAAGATTGTCTACCAATAAGTGACCTTGAAGGATGTGTGCTGCCGAATCTCAGCGAAATCTTGCCGGTTGCAGGTGATCAGTGTGGCGCCGATATCTCTGGCGGAGAGTGCGATCAGCACATCGAACGCCAACTCCCTCAGCTTCTTGAGATCGTAGCCTTTCTCTCTTCTGATGCGGTGGAGAATTTCGGCAGATTGTAACCAGTGACGCTCGGTTGGCGTGACGATCTTAACTTTTCTCGCGAGCTCGGTGACGAAGCGAAGCTCTAAAGCTGTCCTGGCACCGCGGCGAAGTTCGTGAAGCACCACCGCAGAGCAGCGAATAATCCACGGAGAGCGTAAGAGAGAAAGGGTAAAGCGTCCAGTGCGAAAATTCTCGATGTAGACGGACGTGTCTAATAAGGCGAAGTTACCGTTCGGCAAAGGAATTTTTTCTTCCTACTCCGCTGTATTTGCGGATAATGGCATCGTGCGTTGCCTTTTCGGCGGCCAGCGCCAGCGCCTGTTCGATGGTCGCCGTTACGCTCTCCGTCCCTAGTGCCTTTCTCGCGCGCGCCAACTGGGCTTCGTCCAACCGTACTGTAACCTGTGTCTTCGCCATACGGGCCTCCAGAAGTGTCTTACAACCTACACCATGCTGTATGACGTTGCAAGCTGTCTCGGTTCCTGGCGTAAACTTCCTAAACGACCGGACTAAACACCTCGGGCTTGTGGTATACTGCAAGCAGTGGCTTCTCTCAAAGAAAAAATCGGGCAACTGATCATGATTGGCGTCAAAGGAGAGACGCTAACCCCGGAGGAACAGCACTTACTTCGCGATCACCCCTTCGGCGGATTCATCCTCTTCAGCCACAACTTAAAAGAGCCGAAACAGATTCTCTCGCTTTGCCGGTCGTTGTGGCAAGCGAGCGGAGAGCTTCCTCCGTTCATCGCCATCGACCAGGAGGGAGGCAGGGTCCACCGGCTGCCAGCGCTTTTCACCCATTTTCCTTCCGCAGCCGCCCTGGGGCGCACGGGCAATGCCGAGCTTGCCTACCGAGTCGGCCTGGCAACGGCGCGCGAGCTATCGGCCGTCGGAATAAACCTCAACTTCGCTCCCGTCCTTGACGTTCATTCGAACCCGAACAATCCGATCATCGGAGATCGCTCTCTGAGTTCCGACCCAAAAGAAGTGACCCGCCTTGGGTGGGCGATTGTTCGCGGGCTGAGAGAAGGCGGCGTGAATCCCTGCGTCAAGCATTTTCCCGGCCATGGAGACACGGCGCAGGACTCGCATCTTGAGCTTTCCGTCGTGCGCAAGGAGCTTGGTGAGATAAAGTCAGTCGAGCTTCTGCCTTTTACCGATGCCTGCCGCCGGCAGGTGGAGGCCCTCATGACCGCTCACGTCCTCTATCCCGCGCTCGACCCGAGCCATCCGGCCACACTTTCGCGACGCATCATCCCCGAGCTGCTGCGCGGCGAGCTGGGCTACGACGGAGTCGTTTTCGGAGACGACCTGGAGATGAAGGCGATCAGCAAGAACTATCCGCCCGATGACGCGGCTCGGCTCAGCCTGCTTGCCGGCGTCGATGTGCTGTTATTCTGTCACCGGACCGAGCAAGCGGTAAGCGCCTTCGACTCTCTCTCCCGGGAGATAGAGAGGAATCCACAACTACGGGCGAGAGTCGAGGAAAGCTATCAGAGAATCCGTTCGCTGAAGATTCGGAAGGTCGCTGCTTTCACCGGCGCGCGGGAGGAGGAGCTTCCGAACTTGATTGGAGCGCGCCACCGGGAGATCGTCGAGGAGATTCAGGGCAGCCTGTAGGCGCTGTAGTCGATGAGTTTCTTGATGTCGTGCTCGAGCTCCCCTTCCCATTTCTCCAACAGAAGGTCCGCCGGGCACTTTCCCTGAGAGAGCAGATCCCGTAGGGGCCTCAAATAGATCGTCTCGTCATCCCCGTTTTCGTTCAGCGCCGCCTGCCGCCTGAGCCCTTCCCAGGCAATTTGTAACAGCTCTCTGGCCAGATCGAGAAGAGAGAAACGGCGGACACGCGCCGCAAGGGCATAGCGGTGCGAGTCGTGATAGAGCTCCATCCTTTCGTCCCACGACCAGCCCTTGACGAGATCCCACGATGCCTGGAGGCAGTCGGCGTCATATAACAGCCCTTTGATGAGCGCGGGCAAGGCCGGCATCAGCTCGGGCGGCTGGCTGTCCGCGGAGCGCGCCTCCATGTAGCGCTTGATCCTCACCTCGGGGAAGAGCGTCGTCAGATGGAGATCCCAATCCTCGATCGTCGCGCTCTGGCCCATGTGGCCGCGCGTCAGGAAGTGGCGGAAAGGGATTCCCGTCAAATCGATGTAGGCGCCGTCGCGCATGATGAAGTACATCGGGACATCGAGCGCGTACTCCACATAATGGGCAAATGAGACACCGGGATCGAAGGCGAACCGCAGCAACCCGCAGCGAGCTTTGTCCGTATCGGTCCAGATGTGTCCGCGGAAGCTCTTGTAGCCGTTGAGACGCCCCTCGGAGATCGGCGAGTTGGCAAAGATCGCCGTCAACAGCGGCGCCAGCCCCATGGCGACCCGAAACTTCGCCATCGCGTCCCGCTCATCGCTGTAATCGATGTTGGCCTGGACCGTGGCCGTTTGCTTCATCATCCGCTGTCCCAGCGTCCCCACCTTCGGCATGTAGGGCCCCATGATCCGGTAGCGCTTCTTCGGCACCCACTCGATCTCTTCCAAGGAGCTCACCGGCTGAATCCCCAGGCCGAGAAAGACTAAATTCATCCGCTTCGACACCTCCAGCAACTCGCGAATGTGCTGCGTGAACTCCGCGTGCGTGCAATGGATGCTCTCGCAAGGCTCGCCGCTAAGCTCGATCTGCCCTCCCGGCTCTAGATGGATCTGGGCATTCCCACGCACGAGGGCGATCACGTGCCCCTCCTCCTCCAACGGCTGCCAGTTGTACTCTTCGATGAGCGCCCTGAGAATGGACTCGACCCCGCCGGGGCCTGAATAGGAGATCGCCTTGGCGCTCTCGCGCCTGATCCCGATCTTTTCATACTCGGTGCCAACCCGCCATTTTGAGCGCGGCTTGCCCGAGTTGTGGAAGTATTCCTCCAGCTCCCGCGAGTTACGGATGATTGACATAAGCGCGGATGTTTTGCGCGAAGGGCGGCGTGATCACCCCCTTCTCCGTTATAATCGCCGAGACCAGGTCATGGGTGGTGATGTCAAAGCCGGGGTTGAGGATGCGCACTCCCCGAGGGGTGATGGCACGGCCAAAGATGTGGGAAACTTCCCGGGCATCCCTCTGTTCTATGGGAATCTCTGCTCCCGAGAGGCACTTAAGATCGATGGAAGAGGTAGGGGCGGCCACGTAAAAGGGGAGATTGTGCCGCCGCGCCAATACAGCAATGGAGTAGGTCCCGATCTTATTGGCGACGTCCCCGTTAGCGGCAATCCGATCGGAGCCCACGATCACCGCGTCGATCCTACCCTTCTGCATGACGTAGCCGACCATGTTATCGGTAAGAAGCGTTACCGGGATCTTGTCTTTCTTCAGCTCCCAGGCGGTCAGCCGCGCTCCCTGAAGAAACGGCCGGGTCTCATTGGCCAGAACCTCAACGTTTTTTCCGGCCTCCTTCATGGCACGTATGACACCCAGCGCGGTTCCGTATCCCGCAGTGGCCAGGGCGCCGGCGTTGCAGTGCGTGAGGATGCGCGAGGAGCTTCCCAGCAGCTTCGCGCCGAACTTTCCCAGCTGGCGGTTGGCGGCGATATCCTCCTGGTAAATTTTGATCGCCTCACTCTTGAGAAGCTGCTTGACGACATCAACCCCGTGGCTCCTCTTTTCGATATAGATCCTGCGCATCCGCTCCAGCGCCCAGAAAAGATTGACGGCGGTGGGCCGGGTCCTTTCCAGCGTTCGGAAGATGCGCTCGATCTCCCGGTCGAAATTTTTTCCCTTGACCCATAGGGCGCCCAGGGCCACGCCCATCGCCGCGGCCACGCCGATGGCCGGCGCCCCGCGGATCACCATATCGCGGATCGCCTGCGCCACCCCTTCATAGTCGCGGTAGACGCGGTAGATCTCCTTGTTGGGAAGGAGGCGCTGGTCAAGCATGACGACATGGTTATTATTCCACTGGATGGTTCTTACGGCCATGGCCACGCTTCCTATTTTGCAGGAGGCTGAGTATAGTAAGGAGACAAAGGGAGCGTCAAGGGCTGGTGAACTTTCACGCCATTCTGGGTTATCTCTCCGGGCTCTATTTCATCAAAGCGGACCTCGATGCGTCAACGCTTCTTCGCACGGTCGCCCTCATACACATTTTCGACGCGATGCTCTGCGGGCTGATCGCGGGCCAAAACGGCCGCAATAAAAAAATTTGGAGCGCGGCCGGCCTCTGCTTAGGCATCTGGGCCTTGGCGACGCTCTTCTTGCTTCCGGCAAAGCGGCCAGCAATCAAAAGAGCTGCCGATTAAAGCTCACTCATCCTGAGCGATGACGTAGGCGAGCGCGTGAGACTCGGTGTGCGTGATCGATAGCGACAGACGCTGGATTCCCAGTTTTCGCGCGAAGGCGGAGGTGTGGTTATGAAGCACCACCTCGGGCCTTCCTCCCAGCGCAGGCACAACTTCGATGTTCAACCAGCTCACCTTTGATCCCCAACCCCTGCCGAGGGCCTTCATCACGGCCTCCTTGGCAGCGAAGCGGCCCGCATAGCTTTCGTACTTGCCGCGCCGTTTCCTCTCGCAGTAGCGGATCTCCTTTTCCGTATAGACCCGGGCGCGGAACCTTTCGCCGATTCTGCCGTCCTCCAAGGCGCGCCTGATGCGCGCCACCTCGACCATATCGACCCCGACGCTCACGATCATGGGAGAGAGTTTGCCCTCGCCACCCAGCAGTGTCAACTGTGAGGTGGCCTCGCCCCGCTTTACAAGACCTCGCTCCCTGCTTAAACTGACAATCCATTTGATCCATCAACGGGAAATGCAGATGAAGCGAGTGATGTTGATTGCAGCTTCGCTTCTTCTAGCCGGATGCACGGCCGCTCAACTGACAACGACAGGCGGACCGAGACCCGCGCCCACGCCGAAGAAGTTCAGCCGCCCTCTTGACCTCGCGGATCTCCGTAAAGAGATGCCCGTAGATCATTCGGCAACAGGTAAGATCATCTACATCGGAGTCTATGGGGGGTGAGGTCCCCCCCTGGGATCGGGCCCGATACTTCAATCCAAAGGACTGGCCCCCTTACAAGAATGTGCGTCAAGAGGAGGAGTTGAACGAGACCGCTTTCCATGAGTCGCTGATGCATGTGCTGGCAATCCAGATCTCCAGACTGTTTCCCAACAGCATCACTCTCATGATCAGAGGAGACAGCGAGGTGGTCGTGGATGTCGTCAAATACCTGTACTCCCCTGGAGACAAAATCTATCTTGCGGGACACAGTCAGGGCGGCGCCGTTGTCGGAGACTCCGTCTACGAACTCAAGAAGCGGGGGATCCCCGTCCAGATGATAGCCCAGATGGAGGGTTTCCGCTCTTACGTGACTGTGCCCAGCAACGTGGCTCGGGCCTTCAACTTCTATGTCCCATCCAACTTTGCATTCTGTCCTGGCCGGGACAAGCTCGAGGCGGAGGCGCCGGCTCTCACTCGGGTGTCCAACGTCCCGATTGAAAATCCCCGCGGCCCGTTTACCGGCTTCTGCGCCGATCATCGAAACATCGACAGCGATCCACGAGTGTGGAAAACCATCCTCAAATACGTCATAGACTCCGCGGGTTCGTGAGAAACATAAAGATGATCACACTACGGCGGAGCGATGACAGAGGACATACGAAGCTGAGCTGGCTCGACAGCTACCATTCCTTCTCATTCGGCGACTATCACGACCGGCGCTACATGGGCTTCCGCGATCTCAGAGTGATCAATGAAGACACGGTAAGCCCCGGGAAGGGCTTTGGCGCTCACTCGCACGGCGACATGGAGATCATCACCTATATCTTGGACGGCGCGGTGGAACACAAGGACAGCGTGGGCAACGAAACGGTCATCGTTCCTGCAGAAGTCCAACGGATGAGCGCTGGAACGGGAATCAGTCACAGCGAGTATAACCATTCAAAGACGGAGCCGGTTCACTTCTTGCAAATATGGATATTGCCGCAACAGCAAAATCTCACGCCTTCCTATGAGCAGCGCTCCTTTGAGATCGACAAGAATCGCGGCCGGTGGATCCTCGTCGCAGCCAGAGACGGGCGTGACGGCGCCGTCAAGGTACACCAGGATATTGACCTGTCGGTGGCCATTCTGCTTCCGGGCCAGCAGGTAACCTACCGGCTGAGGCCGGACCGTCACGCTTGGCTGCAGGCGGCACGCGGAGGGGTGACGCTCAATGGCGCAGTGCTGAACGCGGGCGATGGCGCAGCCGTAAGCGAAGAAGAAATTCTGGAAATCAGGGCCCTCGAGCCGGCTGAAATCCTCCTGTTCGATCTCGCCTAGAAGTGGAATATTGGAGTATTGGAGTGTTGGAGTTTTTGCAGGACCCATCACTCCATTACTCCATCTCGCTCGTTGACTCGCGAGAGCTGTTAGCGTAAGAATCTGCGGAGAGGAGAAATCTATCCTGTGTTTCGACCTATCCCGCTCAGTTTAGTCCTCAGCTCTTTTTTCCTGACAGGTTCGTTAGTGAGTTTCCCCGAGGCCTGGGGTCAGAAAGCGGTCATCAAGATCGCGACCCAAAGCCCTCTCTCAGGCGAGCAGGCGGCCCTGGGCGAGCAGGTCAAGCTGGGGGCGCAACTTGCGGTGGAGGAATCGGTAAAGAATTTCCGCGCCCTGGGATACGAGCTGATTTTTGTGCCGTACGACGATCAGGCGAAGCCGGAAGTGGGCGTGGCCAACGCCAGAAACATCGTTGCGGATCCGGACATCCTGCTGGTAGTCGGCCACTTCAACTCCGGCGTGGCCCTGCCCGCGTCGGAGATCTACAAAGACTCGGTGCTGGCGATGATCTCCCCCGCCAACACCGCCATTGAGATCACGGATCGCGGCTACCCCAACGTCAACCGCGTCTGCGGCCGCGACGACATCCAGGGGCCCGTCGGCGCGAGATTCGCCGCGAAGGATCTAAAGCTCAAGTCGGTCTACATCGTTCATGACAAGACGCTCTACGGTCAAGGGATCGCCGACACCTTCCGCGAAGAGGCCAAGAAACAGGGGATTAAAATCCTCGGCTATGACGGGACCGAGGAGCGCTCGAACTTCGCGCCGATGATCATCCCGATCAAGGTGAAAGCGCCCGATCTAGTTTACTTCGGCGGCATCTATCATCAGGGAGGGCTGCTGCTCAAACAGATACGGGAGAAAGGGGTCAAGGCGACCTTTATGGGACCGGATGGGTTGGACTCGTCGGAGACAGTGAAGATCGCCGGCCAGCATGTCATTGGAACCTACTACACCACCGTGGCGGGGCCTATGGATTCCTATCCGGAGTCGGCCGCCTT
>JAHFAP010000086.1 GCA_023250495.1 Deltaproteobacteria bacterium
AGCTGCCCAGCCCCGAGCTTTTCGATCCGCTGCTCAGGCGGATGCTGCTCCCCGTATCGCTGCTGCTTGGATTTTTGGCTGCTCCCCAGGGGGCCGGCCACTGGGAAAGCTTGCTGCTCTTTTTCAACTCGGTTCCATTTGGTTTGAAAGATCCACTCTTCGGTCTGGACATCGGCTTTTACGTCTTCCGGCTGCCAGCGCTGCGGAGCCTGTACAACTGGCTCACTGTCTCGCTGTCGTTAACGTTCATAGCCACGGCGTTCACGTATCTCCTTTATCGCGGGATTCAGTACACCCGGCGAGGGCTCTCTTTGAGCCAGCGGGCCAGAGTCCACCTGCTCTGCCTGGTGGCGCTCTTTCTCCTGATTAAGGCCGGGGGCTACTATCTCGACAGCTTTGAGCTGCTCTACTCCTCCAGGGGTATTGCCGTAGGCGCGGGCTATACCGATGTCCACGCCAATCTTCCGGCCCTGCGCCTCTTGGCCCTCGTGGCTCTAGTCGGGGCAGGGCTGTCGCTGCTGCAGATCGCCCGTCCTGGATTAAAGTATCTGTACGTGGGCCTGGGAATAGTCGTGTTGGTCCATGTTGTCGGGCTGGGTCTCTATCCGTCCTTCCTCCAGCGCTTCCGCGTCGTGCCCAACGAGGTCGCCGCGGAGCGGCCCTTCATCGAGCGCACTATCCAGTTCACCCGGCGCGCTTACGGCCTGGATAAGGTTGAGGCCAAAGAATTTCCCGCCGAGGAGCAGCTCACCACGGCTGATCTCAGGCGCAACGACCTCACGCTCAAAAACATCCGCCTCTGGGAGCACCGTCCGCTGCTGGCGACGTATGGCCAGCTCCAGGAGATCCGAACCTATTACAAGTTTGTCGATGTGGATAATGACCGCTACTTGATCGACGGGAGCTATCGCCAGGTGATGCTTTCGGCGCGTGAGCTATCCTACCAACATCTGCCGAGCCGCATCTGGATCAACGAGCACCTTACTTACACTCATGGCTACGGCGTTGTTTTCGGGCCGGTAAATCAAGTGACGCCCGAGGGGCTGCCCGAGTTCTTTATCAAAGACATCCCGCCGATCTCTTCTAAGGCGGCCATTAAAGTCACACGGCCGGAGATCTATTACGGGGAGCGTGCCAACGATTACGTCTTTGTAAAGACCAAGGCCAGCGAGCTCGACTATCCCTCCGGCGATCAAAACGTCTATACCGACTACCAGGGCAAGGGTGGAGTCCCAGTTCGTTCGTTTTGGCGCAAACTTCTTTTTTCCGCCGGTTTTGCGACGCTGAGGATCGCCCTGTCCAACGACATCACCGCCGAGAGCCGGATTCTCTATCACCGCCAGATTCACGAGCGGGTGAGCAAGATCGCTCCTTTCATTACGTTCGATCGCGACGCCTATCTCGTCATCGCACAGGGGGGCCGCCTTTTCTGGATCATCGACGGGTATACCACATCGAGCCGCTATCCATATTCGGAGGCGATTCCAAGGCTGGGAAACTACATTCGCAACTCGGTCAAGGCTGTAGTCGATGCCTATAACGGCACGGTGGAGTTCTACCTCAGCAGTCCAGACGATCCCATCATTCAGGCCTATGCCAGGATCTTTCCCGGTATGTTTAAGCCCATGGAGGCGATGTCAGAAGAGCTCCGGGGCCACATCCGCTATCCTCAGGATCTATTTGCTATTCAGGCGCACATTTACGCCACGTATCATATGCAGGATCCCCAGGTTTTCTATAACAAGGAAGACGTGCTGAGCATCCCGCACAGGGCCGTGGACGGGCAGGAAAGAGAGATGGAACCGTACTACACGATCATGCGCCTTCCCGGCGAGACTAGAGAAGAGTTCATTCTGCTGCTGCCCTTTACCCCGAACAAACGGGACAACATGCGCGCTTGGCTGGCGGCGCGGAGCGACCCGCCTCATTACGGCAAGTTGATCGCCTTGAACTTCCCCAAGGCCAAGCTGGTTTATGGGCCGAAGCAGATCAACGCGCGGATCGATCAGGACCCTGTGATCTCGCAGCAGCTCAGTCTGTGGAACCAGCGGGGCTCGCAGGTGATCCGCGGGAGCATGCTGGCGATACCGATCGAGGCGTCGCTGCTTTACGTTCAACCGCTCTATCTGGCGGCGGAGAAGGGATCATTGCCCGAGCTAAAGCGCGTGATTGTCGCCTTCGGCAATCAGATCGCGATGGAGGAAACCCTGGAGCAATCGCTGCAGCGGATTTTTGGCGGCCGGCCGGCGCAGGAAAAAACAGCGGCGCCAGCCCTTGAAATTGCGGGCAAAGAGAAAGGTCTCGCCAGGCAGGCTTTAGACCACTTCACGCGCTCGCTAGAGTTGCTGCGCCAGGGAAACTGGGCGGCGTTTGGCGAAGAGCTGAAGCGGGTCGAAGGGCTGCTCAAGGAAATGGAAAAGGGACGCTGATGTCAGTAAGACCTCGACCAACCTCTTGCCATCCCTCTTGAAGAAAAATCTCATCGGCCGCTCACCCAGCCATTCACACATTTTCTCTCAGTGTAGGTCTTGAGAGGATGCGCTCGCCAGCTCCACCAGTCGTGGAAATTCATCCATAGTGATATAAGATTGAACTCAGATGGCTGCCGTTTACGTAGCTGGCGTAGGAATGACCAAGTTTGGGAAGAGCTCGCAGACGCTGGTGGAGCTTTTCTGTGAGGCGGCCACTTCGGCCCTGTCGGCGTCACCGATCCAGGAGGTCGATGCCCTTTACATCGGTGCTATGAACCCGGAGGAATTCACCGGGGAGAGCAACATCGCCGCGCAGGTCGCAGACGCGCTCGGCATATCGGGGCTGCCCGCGCTTAGGGTGGAAACCGCCTCTTCCGCGGGGGCTGCGGCCTTGCATGCCGCCTGTCATGCCGTGGCGTCCGGCTATTACCGCCGCGTGCTCGTGTTAGGCGGGGAGAAGATGACCCATCTCAGCACCAGCGCCGCCACGCGCATCCTGGCCGAGGTGATCGAGCAGCAGGAGCGTCAGTGCGGGGCCACGATGCCGGCGCTGGCGGCGATGATTACCGAACGCTACCGCAAGCGGTACCGTCTATCCCGCTCACACCTGCAGCGCGTTCTCTGCCTCGTGGCGATCAAGAATCATCTCAACGGCTCACGCAATCCGTACGCTCAGTTCCAGCAGCCCATTACCGAAGAGGCCTACCTATCCAGCAAGCTTGTTTCCACTCCTTTGAGACTTTATGATTGCTCGCCGATTACGGACGGCGCTGCGGCTGTAATCCTGACAGCGGAGAAGACAGAGGTGGTCATCTCGGGCCTCGGCCAGGCGACGGGCCCTGTGGGCCTGAGAGAGAGAAAATCTTTCACATCCTTCCGCGCCACCCGGATAGCGGCCGAGCGCGCCTATCGGATGGCTGGGATCTCCCCCAAAGAGATCGATTTTGCCGAGGTCCATGACGCGTTCACTCCGTTCGAAATCATAAGCACGGAGGATCTGGGCTTTTTTCCCGCGGGCAAGGGATGGCGGGCAGCGGAGGAGGGCAAGACCGCTATCGAGGGAGAATTACCGATTAACCCTTCGGGCGGTCTTAAATCGCGCGGCCACCCGGTCGGGGCGAGCGGTGTGGCGCAGGTGGTGGAGGTTGTGCGCAGGTTGAGGGGCGAGGCGGAGGCAAAGCTCAAGCGCGAGCCCAGTCGAGCGCTGGCGCAGAGCACCGGCGGGCTCGGAACCAACAATCTGGTTACCATCCTAGAACGCTCGGAGCGACCTCAGGCGCAGAATCCTTGGGCGCCCGCGCCCGCCCGTTCTAAGCCGCTCCAGCGGCAGAAAAGTGCTCCGGCCTCTGTCAGCGAGGAGGGACGGATCGAAACCTTCACGATCCTCTATGTCACGCCTGACGGTTTTCTCCCTCCTCTGGCACTGGCGCTGATTCGCGACCGGGCCGGGCAACTGATCATGGCGCAAGGCGAGGATGTCAGCCACTTGAAAATCGGCCGCGAGGTTTATCTCCGGCAGCTTGACGGCAGTTATGTCTTTACGGTGAAGAGTCATCTGCTCAAGGTGAGAGAGGCGCTGAAGCAGCTCTTGCGCCGGCTGCCTTCGCTGCCTGCCGGGGGTAAGCGACCGCGCAGCCGGAAGGAGAGTTGATGATCGGGAGAGGCGAAGAGCGCGCCGAGAAACGTTTCCGCTCCCTGACCAGGCTCATCGCTGAGGAGCTGAAGCAGGCGATTCTAGCCGGCAAGTTAGCCCCCGGAGAGAGGCTCTCCGAAGAACAACTGACTGCCTCGCTGAAAGTCAGCCGCGTGCCGCTGCGCGAGGCATTGCGCCGTCTCGAGGCTGAGGGCTACGTGACTTTTTTGCCCAACGATGAAGTGGTCGTCAGCAAACCGACGCTGGAGGAAGTCCAGGACTACTATTCGCTCGCGAGCGTCCTGGAAGGATTGGCCGCGAGACTCGCGGTGGAGCGGGCGCGGCCTGAGGAGGTCGCCCGGCTAAGGGAATTGCACCAGTTGCTCAAGGAGGCCTACAAGGAAAAGGATGCCGAGCGTTACTTCGAGGCCAACAGCCGCTTTCATCGCTTTATCGCCGAGCTTGCCGGCAACGAGCGTCTCTATCGTCTCATCGACCAGATGCGCCAGGAGATCCGCAAGACCAGGATCCTGGCGCTCCATCTTCCCCAACGACTCGACTATTCGATGCGCGAGCATGATCAGATCATGGACGCCTTTCTCAAGAAAAATCCGGATCTAGCGGAGACCACGGTCATCAAACATCTCCAGAACCATATGGAGGCCCTGAAAAAAGTGCTTCACGGTTCGACAAGCTCGCCGTCCTGAGGGAAATCGAAGGATGCCTAGTCTTCTAGAAGTGCGCGAATTGAAGACCTACCTCACTACCTCGCAGGGCGTGGTCAAGGCGGTGGACGGCATTTCCTTCGATGTGAGAGAGGGTGAGACGGTGGCTCTGGTCGGGGAGAGCGGCTGCGGCAAGACGATGAGCGCTCTGTCGATCATGCGGCTCATTCCCCGGCCGCAAGCTTCGATTGTGGGGGGTGAGATTCGCTTTCAGGGACGTGATCTGCTCAAGCTCGGCGAGGAGGAGATGCGCCGGATCAGGGGAGCTGAGATCGCCATGATCTTTCAGGAGCCGATGACCTCGCTCAACCCGGTCCTCTCCATCGGGCGCCAGATCACTGAGACAGTGGAGGCCCACCATCCGCTCTCCAAAGAGGAAGCGAGGAGCCGCGCGCTCGAGCTGCTGCAGCTGGTGGGGATTTCCGATCCGGCGCAACGCCTGGCTGAGTATCCGCATCAGTTCAGCGGCGGCATGCGCCAGCGGGTGATGATCGCGATCGCCTTGAGCTGCCGGCCCAAGCTCATCCTCGCGGACGAGCCCACGACCGCCCTGGACGTGACGATCCAGGCGCAGCTTCTCGAGCTGATGCGCGACCTGAGCCGGCGATTTGGCGTCGCGTTGGTCATCATCACGCACAACCTGGGAGTGGTGGCCCGCTACGCCGACCGCGTCAACGTGATGTACGCGGGCAAGATCATCGAGAGCGGCACCGCAACCGAGATCTACCGAGCCCCGCGTCATCCCTACACGATGGGGCTGCTCCGCTCCGTGCCCCGCTTGGATCAGCCGCGCAAGTCCAAGCTCGAGCCGATCGAAGGTCAGCCGCCCGACTTGTGGAATCTGCCGGCGGGTTGCAGCTTCGCGCCGCGCTGCCGATTCGTGGTAGAGAAGTGCGCCCAGGAAGCGCCTCCGCTGAGGCAGGTCGAAGACAGCCACCACTCGGCGTGCTGGGTGGCGGAAACTTTAACTCAATGATGAATTTTGAATTATGAATGCTGAATTCAAAATTCAAAATTCTGCGATTGTGGAGGTGCGCGGCCTGAAAAAGTACTTCCCGGTCCTGAGCGGGGTGATCGCGCAGCGCGTGGTGGGTTGGGTCAAGGCGGTCGATGATGTCGGCTTTGCCATCCGCCGTGGAGAGACTTTAGGGCTGGTCGGGGAGTCCGGCTGCGGCAAGACGACCACAGGGCGCTGCCTTCTCCAGCTCGACCGCCCCACCGAAGGAAGCGTGCTCTTCGAAGGGCAGGAGCTCACGGCGATGAGTGATGAAGAGTTGCGCCCTTTGCGCCGGCAGATGCAGATCGTCTTTCAAGACCCCTACAGCTCTCTCAACCCGCGCATGACTATCGGCCAGATCATCGCCGAGCCGATCCGGGTGCACGCGCTGGCGCGCAATGGGGCCAAGTGCCGCGACCGCGTGGCCGAGCTGCTCCATGTGGTCGGGCTGAATCCGCTAATGGCCGACCGTTATCCCCATGAACTCAGCGGTGGCCAGAGGCAGAGGGTCGGCATTGCGCGCTCTCTCGCCCTGGAGCCGAAGTTCATCGTGTGCGACGAGCCGGTCTCGGCGCTGGACGTCTCCATTCAGGCGCAGATCATCAATCTGTTGGAAGAGCTGCAAGAGAAATTCAGTCTCACGTATCTCTTTATAGCCCACGATCTCTCGGTGGTGCGCCATATCAGCGACCGCATCGCAGTGATGTATCTGGGCAAGGTCATCGAGATCGCCGATCGCCGGGAGCTCTACGAGAATCCGCTCCATCCTTATACGAAGGCGCTGCTATCGGCTGTTCCGGTCCCGGATCCTCTGGTTGAAGCCGGGCGCGAGCGGATCGTCCTCGGCGGAGAGGTGCCGAGCGCTTTAAACCCGCCGGTTGGATGTGTCTTTCATCCGCGCTGCCCGATCGCGATCGACGAGTGTCGCAAGGCGGTGCCGGAGCTGAGAGAGATCAAGCCCAACCACTGGGCCGCCTGCATCCGGGCGTGAGTGCCGGACTCCCTTGACTTTCTGAAGGGAGATGGACTAGGTCTTATCTCGCAACATGGGCTGTCGCGTGC
This sequence comes from Deltaproteobacteria bacterium, assembly GCA_023250495.1. Classification (GTDB taxonomy): domain Bacteria; phylum Desulfobacterota; class Binatia; order UBA9968; family UBA9968; genus JAHFAP01. The sequence goes on from JAHFAP010000086.1 coordinate 6,889, forward strand.
GGTTGATTTAAAGCTCGCGCACACATCATAAGAGGGAGGTGTCCGATGAGAGTGACTGAAAGACCGGGATGGCACGCGGCCATTACGGCGAGCACGATTTTTTCGCTGGCTCTTCTGCTCTTCTCCCCGCCGGGCGGGGCCGCGGAGAAGGAGAATCCGCGCAGTGGAGGAGAGTTGGTCTTTGCTGTGGGAGAGACGCCGCCCTCCTACGATGGGCATCGTGAGACCACATTTGCCATGCTTCACCCCATCGCTCCACACTACAGCACGCTGCTGCGCTTCGATCCTCAGGGCTATCCAAAGATCATAGGGGACGTGGCAGAGAGCTGGAGCGCTTCCAAAGACGGCCTCACCTATACCTTCAAGATACGCAAGGGGGTCAAGTTTCACGACGGGAGCGAACTGACCTCCAAGGACGTTAAAGCGACCTATGATAAGATCATTTTGCCTCCGCAGGGTGTGGCCAGTGCGCGCAAGGCTTACTATGACATGGTCGATAGGATCGAGACCCCGGATATCTACACTGTAGTTTTCCATCTCAAGTATCCGTCGGCATCTCTATTGGCCAACCTCGCCTCCCCTTGGAACTTCATCTATAAGGCGGAGATTCTGGAAAAGGATCCGCGCTGGTATGAGAAGAATATCATGGGATCGGGTCCCTTCACCTTTGTAGAGTACGTGCCCGGATCGCACTGGGTGGGGAAGAAGAACCCCAACTACTTCATGAAGGGTCGGCCTTACCTGGACGGCTATAAAGCTATCTTCATTCGCGATACCGCGCCACGCGTGGCCGCAATTCGCAGCGGGCAGGCTCTCATTGAATTTCGCGGGTTCAATCCCGCCGCGAAAGAGGACATCGTGAAGGCCTTGGGCGATAAGGTTGTGGTTCAAGAGAGCCCGTGGATCTGCAACTTAACGGTTACGATCAACAATGAGAAGAAGCCCTTCGACGATGTGCGGGTTCGGCGTGCGCTCACGCTTGCCATCGACCGCTGGGAGGCTTCCAAGGCCCTTTCCCAGATCTCGCTTATGAAGTATGTGGGAGGGCTCTTCCGTCCTGGCGCCGGCTCGCAGTACGCCACGCCGGAGGCGGAGCTCACCAAGCTGGCTGGTTTCGGTAAAAATATCGAAGCGGCGCGGAAGGAGGCGCGGCGGCTTCTCAAGGAGGCGGGGGTTCCCGAGGGTTTTTCCTTCACGCTTAAAAACCGTAATGTCAGGGAGCCCTATGAGGTCACCGGAGTCTTTGTCATCGACCAGTGGCGCCAGATTGGACTGAATGTGACCCACATGCCACAGGAAGGCGGCCCTTACTTCAACGATTTCCGCCAGGGAAACTATGAAACTGGCATTGACTTTAACTGCGATTTCATGGACGAGCCTGATTACCAACTTTTAAAGTTTTTGAGCAGCGACAAAAGCCCCCTTAACTATGCCCGCTATAAGGACAGCGTTCTGGACGATCTTTACGAAAAACAGGGCCGCGCGACCAACGCCAAGGAGCGACTTAAGCTGCTCAGGCAGTTTGAGAAGCGGGTGCTGGATGAGCAGGCCTACCAATTCCATATCCTCTGGTGGCAGCGCATTATCCCTCACTGGGCGAAGGTCAAGGGGTGGAAGATCACGCCCAGCCATTATTTGAACCAAGATCTAAGGGAGATCTGGCTCGCGGAATAGAAAAGCCGAGGATAGAGAATCGAGGATCGAGGATGGCCCTAGCCTCCATCCTCCACCTTCCATCCTCGAATCTCTAAGAGATGCACCAGTATATTCTTAAGCGGCTCCTGCTCATGATCCCGACCCTGCTCGGGGTCGCGGTCCTCGTCTTTCTTATGCTCAGGGTCGCTCCGGGCGACATCGTGGAGCTTAAGTATGCGGGTACCGGTGCCTTCGCGCCCAAGGAGGTCTTGGATCAGGAGCGGGCCCAGCTCGGTCTGGACAAACCGCTTTGGCACCAATTCTTAAGCTGGATGTGGGGCATCGTCCGCTTCGATTTCGGCAACTCCATGTGGACCGGCAGGCCGATTACTTACGAGATCTGGATACGCCTTGAGCTCAGCCTCGAGCTTGCTCTTATGGCTACGCTGGTCGCCGTTCTCCTTTCCATCCCCCTTGGAACGCTCGCCGCGCTCAAGCAGGATACTTGGGTCGATTATTTTGTGCGGATCTTTTCTATCGCGGGCTTGTCGATCCCCTCATTCTGGTTGGGCATTATCATCATCCTTGGATTTCTCATCTTTGTTAAATGGCTCCCGCCGCTCACCTTTACTTCCTTCTGGGTCGATCCCAAGGCCAATCTCACGCAGCTCATCTGGCCGGCTCTGGCCGTGGGATATCGCTACTCGGCGGTGGCGACGCGCATGACGCGCTCGGCCGTGTTGGAGGTGCTGCGCGAGGATTATATCCGCACGGCGCGAGCGAAAGGGCTGTGGGAGCGAGTGGTGCTCACGCGCCACGCGCTCAAGAACGCGCTGCTGCCGGTCATCACCGTGATCGGGCTCGAGTTCGCATTTCTCATCGGCGGGCTGGTTGTCACGGAGCAGGTTTTCAATCTCAACGGGATCGGCATGCTCTTTGTGGAGTCCATCACGCGCCGCGACTACACCATGACTCAGGCCCTGGTCTTGCTCGTCTCTTTCTCCTTTATCTTCGTCAATTTCATTGTCGATCTTCTCTATGCGTGGTTGGATCCGCGCATCCGTTATCAGTAGGGAGAAGGATGGCAGGCGAAGCGGACACAACGATAGAGGTGCTTCCGGCGGTTTCTCACATACCTCGCTGGCTTGCAGTCTCGCTGCGCTTTGCGCGCCAGAGGCCTTTGGGCGCGGCGGGCGCGGCGATCATTATCATCATGGCCTTAGCGGCCTCGTTAGCGGATGTGATTGCGCCATTCGATCCGCTGAAAACCGATTATGCGCGCATGTTCCAGCCACCCGGAGCGAATCACTGGTTCGGCACGGACGCCTTCGGCCGCGACGTGCTTTCGCGCATCATCTATGGCTCGCGAACGGCGCTGCTGGTTGGCTTCAGTTCCTCTTTCTTCTCGGCCACGCTCGGCGCGATCTTGGGCGTGGGAAGCGCCTACTTCGGCGGCAGGACCGATCTCATCACGCAGCGCTTAATGGATGTTCTGCTTTCGTTTCCGTTGATCGTCCTGGCCCTAGCCGTGGTGGCGATTCTCGGAAGCGGGATCATGAACGTGATTCTGGCGATCACAATCCCCATGATCCCGCGCTGCGCCCTGGTTGTGCGCAGCACCGCTCTCTCGCTGCGCCGCACGCCATTCGTCGACGCGGCCCGCGCCCTCGGCTTCGGCCACGCTCGGATAATCTTCCGCCATATGCTTCCGAATGTCATGGCGCCTTATCTCATCATGCTTACTGCTTTTCAGGGGCAGGCGATTCTTCTGGAGGCCTCGCTTTCCTTTCTCGGCCTTGGAGTCGCAGAGCCTACGGCGGCGTGGGGCCTGATGCTTAGAGGCGCAGCCGTGGAGTTTGCTGAGAGGGCTCCTTGGATGGCGATCTTCCCCGGCGTGGCCATCAGCCTGTCCGTCTTCGCTTTCAATCTGTTAGGCGACTCGCTGCGCGACGCCCTCGACCCGAAATTGCGGGTATCATAAGTGTTACGGGCGCATTTGCTGCTAACGACAGTGTCTGATCCGCAGTCCTGTAAACTTTTCTGCCCATAGTGCGTCTAATCGGATAGAGGCTGGACAAAGGCTGACGCAAGATTGAGGAGGGTTTTATGAACAGGTTCAGAGTTATTGCCGTAGGGAGCTTGCTAGCAGGGTGCTTGATAGTTTCAGTTTCACCAGGCTTAGCTTGGGAGTGGGGTGGGAACTTTCCCTACCGGTACGACCGATGGCGCGATGTGCGACACGACAGGCGGGATATCTATAGGGATCGGAGGGACTTGCACAGGGATTATGCAGAGCTGAGACAAGATCGGCGGGATCTCTGGAGAGATCTCCGTGACGGAGCCAGCCCCCGGGACATAGCCAGGGACCGGCAAGATATCTGGAACGACTTGGCGGATATCCGTCGTGACCGTCTGGATCTACGGGAGGATTATAGAGATCTTGCAGAAGACTTCTGGGATCTGCGGCGCGACCGGAGAGAGCTGCATCGAGATTTCAGAGGCTACGAATAACGCCTAAGACTGTGATTGACCTGACCGCCGGCACACCGGGGCGGTCGGGCGCTCCCGATTCACCCCTCATGGTTAGTTTCCCCGCCTAAATAAGTATTCCCAGTTGTTGAGAAGGCGCCCGCGAGAAATTTAGCGACATCCAGCTCCCGTTAGTTAGTGGGTTTTCGAAACCGCGCGGCTGGAGCGCCATTCCATTGTAGACGCGATTATTAATCGACAAGGACCAGGCTGGTACCGGGCCGAAAAGTCAAGTTCATTCTCGAAGGCGGGAGTGATTTATGGCGTTGAATGTGATATCCAAAGAACGCTCATGGTCGATGTCGCCGCTAATTGCCGCAAGGTCCTGGAGCGCATGAGCGAAGCCGCGGCCCGATGCGGCCGGGATCCCAAAGAGATCAAGCTGCTGGCCGCTTCCAAGTCTCAAAGCGTTGCTCAGATCGAGGCGGCCATCGAGGCGGGCATCCGGCTCTTCGGCGAAAATTACGTCCAGGAGGCTCAGGCCAAGAGAGCGGCCATCCACGAACGGGTCGAGTGGCACATGATCGGTCATCTCCAGCGCAACAAGGTCAAGACAGCCTTGGACCTCTTTGATCTGATTCAATCGCTGGATAGCGTGGAGTTGGCGCAGGAGCT
>JAHFAP010000087.1 GCA_023250495.1 Deltaproteobacteria bacterium
CGATTGATAGGCGGGAGTCCATTGCTCGCCACCGCCGCGGCGCAAATGGATCGGAAGCTGCTCGTAATCCAGGCCCTTGAGATTGAGGGCGATGCGCACTCGATAGGAGGCGGAGCTGCGAAAAAAAGTGTAAAGCTTCATCTTCTTGATAATAAGTTTACAGGCAGCCGATCTCGCGATAGTACCTCTCGGCTCCCTTGTGCAAAGGGATCATGCACTTGCTGCACAGGAGTTGAGGCGTGAGAGGGATCTCGAGACTCTGCAAATGCTTGGGGCGATCTTTGAAGGGCGCGGCGATCGCATCTCTCTGGTCGGTGGATACCTTGGCCAATAAGTAGGCCAACTCTTCAGGTAGATCTTCCCGGCACGCGAGCAGCCACCCTCCGTAGTCAAGGGTGAGAAGGTCTTGTTCAATTCCTTTGAGCCGGCCCTTGGGAATGATCGCTTCATCGAAACCGTAGGTTTCCTTCATGTAGTCAACAACTCCCCGGCTGAGCCCTAGACAGCGCAGCGGCCGCGCCTCCGCCAACTGCTCCCAGATGATACTGTGAACTCCTTCCTGGAAAATGGCATTCGCTTGACCACTGCGAACCAGAGGGACTCCGACCACTGCGGGACCGGGAAACAACACCTTCCCTCCCCAGGATTCAATATCTTGGTAACTGAAGCCGTAGTACTTCATCACCTCCTCGACCGTCCAGGTGAGGGTGTCGGGTCCTGTGGGACCGATCCTGCCTGAGACCAGAACTAACGGCGGCTTCAGCTTCGCCAGCTCTTCCATGGAGCTGATGCCCAACTCTTCCGCCACCAGCCAGAAGATATAATCCGGCTCGGGGAAGCGGGCGATCGCCCTGAGCTCCCCGACGCGCTCCTTGAAGGGGCCCTTCCCCTCCATGGCCATTTTCGCCGTGACCGGAGGGTTCATGATCCCCGCGTGGACATCTCCTCTGCCTACCATCTTGGGATTCTCCAGCGAGCCAAGGCCGAATTTCGGCGTGTATATTCCTACTGAAGAGACCAGACCGGTCTTCTTTTTGTCGCGAAACCCTTCCGCCAACTGGGCCGTGAGGCGCCACCAGGGGTGATATGGGAAATTAGAAACTATCTTCAACAGATAACCGTTCTCATCTCTCTCAACCATGCGGTTCTCCTTCCATCCCACCTTCCAGCTCCAGCGCGCTGCCGGTCTGATTAAGGGATGCTATGAAAAGACGCGGACATTGGCAAGAGAGAAAAGTCGACATAGTAGGGCGTGACGCCGGTCTTTCTTATTTTTTTACCGCTATCTCTTTGGCCGCCTCCGCTGCCAGAGTAAAATCGAAAATGGACGCGGGAGAAATCTCTCCACCCAAACCAGCCGTTGCCGCAAGCATTGAGATGTAAGCCTTGGTCTGCTCCTCAGAGGGAATGCCGTTCTTGGAAAAAGTCTCTCGCACCGACTCATAGGCCTTTCCCGCCTGCGACGCGCTCAGGTTCATCCATCTGGCGATGATCTCGATGGTCCCGTCCCTTTGAGTCCAGGTATAATCGAGCCCTTCTATAATCGCCTTGAGAATCTCGATCACTTCCGCGCGTTTGTTTCTGAGCTTCTCTTCGGTTGCGGCCAGCCCGGCTTGCGGAACGGGGAGTATCGTCCCCATGTGGAGGAGCCGCTTTAACCCGATCTCTTCGGCCTTAAAATCCAATGGAGGGGAGACGATGCCGGCATCGATCGTCCCTCTTTGCGTGGCGATAAGCCTGTCGGTGGACGTCACCATGGGAATGATTGTTGTGTTCGGCCCCAGACGATATTTATCGATCAGAATCTGAACCTCGTAGGCAGGGAGAGTTCCAAACCCGCTGGCGCCTATCCTTTTGCCGGCCAGATCCGTTACCTGCATGATCTCGGGCCGGCTTATGAGCAGGTGCTGGAGTTTCACTGAGGCAAAGCAGATAACCTTGAGCGGCGCGCCCCTGGCGGCGGCCGTGGCGACCCCGCTGGGTATGGCCGTGTAATCGACCGCCCGGTTCAACAGCGCCGGAGCGGACAGGCCCGCCGCCATCTGAATCATCTCTATCTCAAAACCGCGTCTTGAAAAAAAGCCTTTCCGAACCGCCACGTGAATCGGCAGGTAGCTTAGCGATGGCGCGGCGACTGCAATCGTGATTTTCGAAGCGGAGACCGGGCCCTTCCCCTGAGATTCCACACCCGTCGCCAGCGGGCCTCCGAGCCATGCCACAGCGACGACGATCACCGCCGATAGCCTTGAGGGCTGCAAAAAGGGCCAACTTATCATAGCTACAAGCTGTCCGATTCCTCCATCGAAAGAATCTTGTCTACCGCAAAATTCTTGATCTTTCACTCCGCCCGCAAACCTATCATAACCGGAGCTTGTCAGCTCGCGGAAATTTTTAGCAGCTTCCTGGCGTTGCCGTAAAGCATCGCTTCCCTCTCAGCCTCGGTGCAATTGAGGAGCTCGATCTTTTCCGCTGCCTTCCAATCTCCCAGCTCATAGGGATAGTCAGTTCCCACCATGACGTGATCCGTCCCCACCATTCGCATCAAGTACTCGACGGTCTCCGCTCGATACACGAGATTGTCGAAGTAAAGATTCTTCAAGTAACGGCTTGGAGGTTGAGAAGCCGGGACTCGAGAAGCTTCCCCGCCTGTAAGGAAGCGCTGGTCAAAGCGGCCCAGATGATAGGGAAAAAATCCGCCGCCGTGGAGCAGTCCCAGCTCCAGCTTCGGGAACCTGTCAAAGACGCCGCTGTAAACCATGAAACCTACGGAAAGCGTCGTATCAGCCGGGTTGCCGCAGACAGTCCGGAGACCATACGCGCCAATTTTCTCACTTCCCAACACATTGTCTGGATGCATAATCACCAAGACATCCAACTCTTCAGCCTTTCCCCAGAACGGGTCGAATTCTTTACTGTCGAAGTATTTACCGTTGACGTTTGACGCAATCGTCACGCCGGAAAATTTGAGATCGCGGATGGCATGTTCCAAGACCTGAGCTGCGCGAGGTGGATCCTGCAGCGGAGCCGTGGCTATCCCGACAAAGCGATCCGGATGACGTTTGACGAGGCTATGGATAGCCTCGTTGTAAAGCCGAGACCAAGCCTCGCCGCGCTGCCCGTCGAGTTGATAACCCTGAGCGCTCGTCTGCACCTCAACGGCGGCCGTCGCGACCCTTCCCTGGCCCATGATCTCAAGCCGCTTGTCTACCTCCGCGAGCGCAGGCTCCAAGCTCAGCCGGCGGCCGCCGGCAAAGCTGAAAGACAATGGACTCTCTCCGGCATCTCTCGGCGGGACATATTCTATGCCCAAAGCCTTGCCGTGCTGCTTGATCTCGTCGACCAACTCAGGAGGAAAGTAGTGATGGTGAATGTCAATGGCCCGGGCCGGCCCTCTTCCGGATAGAGGCTGCTGAGCCTGAGCGTAACGGCCCGCAGCGGACCCGCCCGCCTGCTCTCTCGAGGGTTGAACGCAGCCTGAGATGAAGATCCCTGAAGAGACGGCGGCGGTTCCTCCTAGCCGTCTTAAGAAATCGCGCCGGGAAATCGCCGAGGTTTCTGTCGCCATGGTCCTGCTCCTCCTATCGTGGTTTTGCGCGAGGCCTCGTTGCGCAGAGGCCGCGCGAATTTTGCGGGTTAACTCCAATCACCGCGGACCTATTTCTCCAGGCCACGCAAGAGACTGTTGTCGTACGGGTTCTTTGGATCAAGGTTCATGTTGCTCCGGTCCAAACTCTGCACCATCTGCACGGTAGCGCGCACGGATTCCTCTTCGACGTAGGGGATTCGAGGGAGGTCGAGAAGCAGCTCTTCGTAAACTTTACGGAGGACCTCTTTATCCTGCTGCCGGGTGTATTTTCCGATGACGTTCATGGAGAGATCCGGGTGAGAGCGGACGAAAGCCAATCCTTCCAGGTAGCCTCGCAGGAAAGCCTCGACTATCTGCCGCTTCTCGCGCAGGAACTTTGTCGTTGTAGCCGTCACGACAATGAGTTGCCGAATGTTGAGCTCGCGAAGCGGCAAGAGCATTCTCAGACCTTGTTTTTCTACGGCATAGGTATTCGGCGGACTCAAAATGGTTGCCGAGGCTTGCTTCGTGAGCACGGCCATAGTCCGCTCCGCCTGGCCGGCCGTGCCGAATTGAACGAACGTAACCTCTTCCTTCCGGATGCCGGCCCGCTCCAATATCTTGAGCATGTAGCCGTACGTAGGGCTGGTTGGGTCGAGGAGAATTCTCTTGCCTTTCAGCTCTTCCACCCGGGTAATGCTGGGATCGGTTATAAGCACGTAGTTCGCGACGAAGTTGTACTGGGAAGCGACGAAGATACCGTCGCCGCCGCCGGCGACGAGCCGAATCAAACCCTCCGGGGCCCCCTGATAGAGTTGAATCTCTCCGGCGGTAAGCGCCGACATCATGACCCGGTTGCCGCGGATGTAGGTTACTTTGACGTCCAACCCATTTTTGGCGAAGATGCCTTGATCGACAGCTGCCCAGAGGGGCGCAAAGAGTCCGCTCGTTGCTGGGTAGCCGACCGTGAGGGGAACCAGCCTTTTGTCTTGCGCCGAAAGAGAACCGGGCCATAAAAGCAGGAGACCCAACATGAAACCAGCCGCAATTTTCATATTTACTGTGATACCGGGCTTGTACCTGCGACGAGTCCCCAGAACCTCACGCACCCGTTTGTTGAACAGGACCAGGGAGTGGTGATCCGACCCGTAGCGAGTAAAGTAAGCGTTCGGATTCCCCATCCCGGCGATTTGCTCCGGGCTCGTCGCCCGTTTAGCGAAATCGGTGATGTCGGTTATCCTGAAGCCCAACAGGTCCGTGTAAAAGCGGACGCTTTCATCCATGTTGACGAGATTAAAGCCAAAGTGACCCAAGCGGCGGATCTTGAACGGTTGATTAAGCAGCACTCCGCCGACATTGAACTTTCCCTCTGTTGAGCCCGCCGTAATCCACTTCCGATGGTCGATGCCGTCCGGTTCAGAAAGTCGCGCTTCCGTCCGGCGGCACCACGTCGAACGCGTTCACGACCAATCCGACCAGGGTGTAGTGGCCCGCGAGCGTGACCGTTTCCACGAGCTGCCGGCGGCCGAGCTCGGCCAGCCCGCGGGCGAACAGCTCGTCGGACAGCGCCCGCGCGCGGAACAATGCCCGCACGATCTCCACGAGCAGCCGCTCGCGCGGCATCAGCTCCTCCAACGAGCCGTCGGCGCGCACGGCCTCGATCGCCTCCGTCCGCGTGCCTACCTGGCGCGCCCGAATCTCGTGCCGCGTCCACGGGTAGCGCGCGCCCATCTCGCGGGCGGTAGCCAGGATCACTAACTCGCGATCTGCTGCGGGCAGCGCCGCATTGAAACGGAAGTAGTCCTCCAGGGCCGCTACGCGGTCGGCGAGGGCCGGCACGTGCATCAATATCCCGAACGGGCCGCCCGCTCCGGCGCGCACCCCGGCGCGAACGGCCGCAATGCGGTCCCAGACCGCCTGGTCCTCCGGTGAGAGCGCTTCGCGGCTAACGGCTGGTAATCGGCTCATGGCTCCTCCTAAAACGGCTCTGCGCTCCGGCCTCGGAACTCCATACTAGAAAAACCACCAGCCAAAAACTTATCCTTTTCATGGCCCGTCCTCCTGAACTTTCCTCTGTGAGTCGATGACGAAGGGAGGAGTAGCAAATACGGGCGGATAAAACAAGCAAGGTGGCAGCGTTGACAACGAGCAAGACGCCATATTAGCTTAGCCTTCCCGCATAGGGGAAAAGAGATCCGCATGGAGACATCAGCAGCCAAACTCGTCGTGCAAAATCTGCGTAAGAGTTTCCGCAGCCAGAGGTCCGAAGGATCGATCCAGGTTTTCGAAGGCATTTCCTTCGCAGTCCAACCGTCGGAGTTCATCTCGCTAGTGGGACCGAGCGGCTGCGGCAAGACGACCTTTTTGCGGATTCTCGACGGGCTGATCCCTCATGATGACGGGGAGATCCTCCTCGACGGCAAGACCATCATAAAGCCCGGCCCGGACAAGGGGTTTGTCTTCCAGGATTCTTCTCTGCTTCCGTGGCGGACCGTGATGGATAACATCATTCTGGGCCTCGAGCTTCAGGGAGCCGGTAAGCGGGAGGCGAGGAAAAAGGCGGAGCGGTATATCGCCCTCGTCGGACTTGCGGGATTCGAGCATCACTATCCCCACGAGCTTTCCGGAGGAATGCAGCAGCGCGTCAACCTCGCGCGCGCGCTGATCGTCGATCCGCAGGTGCTGCTCATGGATGAGCCCTTCGCCTCGTTGGACGCTCAGACGCGGGAGATCATGCAAGCGGAGCTGTTGAAGATGTGGAACCAGACGAAGAAGACCGTTATTTTCGTCACCCACCAGATTGAGGAAGCCCTTTACCTTGCCGATCGGGTGGTGGTCTTCTCGGCGCGTCCCGCCAGCATCCGCGAGATCGTCAAAGTGGGCATCCCTCGACCGCGCTCGCTGAGCGTCAAGAGAAGCAAGGAGTTTCTCGATCTCGCCGATCACGTCTGGGGCATCATTCAAGAAGAGGTGCTCAAATCCATGGGGAGGGAGCGCGAGGAAGGGGTCTTGTGAAAGCCGTGGCCAAAAAAGAGCCGCTTGTTCCTGCCTGGCTGCGCTCGTCCCGTATGATCGGCGCCTGCTCGGTGATCGTCGGGATCGCCATCTGGCAGCTGGCTTACGAGGGGCTGGCCCGGACCCATTACTATGAAGCTTACGCGATCCATCACTTTCTCGCCTCCCCTTTGCAGGTGATCCAAACGTTCGGCGAACTTTATCGCAGTGGAGAGCTTCTCAGGCACTCGTATTTCAGCTTTTTGGAGTTCGTCTACGGATTTTCCTTGGCCATCGTCGTCGGAATCCCGATCGGGTTTATGATGGCGGCGCAAAAAAAAATCAATTACTACCTCGACCCCTGGGTCTCCTGCATCTACGCTACACCCACCGTGGCCCTGGCCCCGATCATCATGGTGTGGTTCGGCTTGGGGATATTCCCGAACTCGCTGGTGGTTTTCCTGGGGGCCGTCTTCCCCATACTGTTGAACACCTACACGGGCATCAAATCCGTCAGGGAGAACCTGGTCGACGTCGTCAGGGCCTTTGGAGGTTCCCCCTTGCAGCTGTTTTTCAAGGTCATGATCCCGGACGCCACGCCGGCGATCATCGCGGGACTCAGGCTCGCCGTGGGCCGGGCGGTCATCAGCGTGGTCGTGGCGGAATTGTTCGGCGCCGAGGCAGGGCTTGGGTTCATGGTCTATTTTTACTCGCAGCGCTTCCTGCCCGGGCCGGTATTTGTGGGCATCGCGGTCTTGGTCGTTTTTGGCATTCTGTCGTTTATGGCGCTGGAGAAAGTTCAGGGGTGGCTCTCTCCCTGGTACACCTATCAGTTGCGGCGAGAGGTCCACGGAATGGAAATGGAGTAACGCATGAATGGCGGGTTGTTGAGCCTCTACCGTCACGATGAGAAGAAAATCGATGCCGTTATTTCCGTCATCCTGGGATTAATCGCCTGGGAGTTTGTCGACAGAGCTATCCATAATCCGCTGGTCCTGGTTGGCCCTGGCCAGATCGCCGAAGCCTTCCTGAGTCTCCTCTCGCGCGGCGCGATTGCGCGCCACGTCCAGGCGACGTTCGTGGAGTTCATCCTGGGTTATGGGGTGGGCGTCGTTATCGGGATCGGCCTTGGCGTGGTGATGGCGCTCAACCGGACCGCCAAAGACATCTTGAGCCCTTGGGTGACGATCTCGTATAACGCTCCGGTCATTCTGTTGGCGCCGCTCTTCATTACCGCGCTTGGGCTCGGCATCGCCTCGAAAATCGCGATTGTTTTCATCGCCGCGGTCTTTCCGGTTTTATTCAACACGTATACGGGAATGACCACCGTCGACGCTCGATTGGTCGAGGCGGTGCGGGCCTTCGGTGGCACCCGCGGACAGATTTTTTTCAAGGTGACCGTCCCCAGCGCGATACCCCTGGTGATGACCGGGCTGCGGTTAAGCGTGGGGCGGGCGATCATCGGCGCCATCGTCAGTGAGTTTTTCGGCTCACGGGCAGGGATCGGCTATCTCATCATGGCGGCCTCTGAGGCGTTCAGAACGGCCGAGGCGTTTGTCGGCGTGGTGCTTCTTGCCATGGGCGGGTACGCAACGTTCGAAATCCTGAAATACACAGAGCGAAAGATTGCTCCCTGGTACGACTATAGGGTATAAAAACTTAGCGTTTAGTCTTGATCGCAAAAGGAGGGAACATCATGGTCTCGAAAACGGCTTTGAAGAAATTATTCGTCGGTTTTGTCGCCACCGTCACTCTGGTGAGCATCAGTTTCCTAGCCGACCGCCTATGGGCGGCCGATGAGATCAAACTTGGGGTTCTCTCCACGGCGGGGGACCACTGGCCCAGATGGGTCGCCTGGGAGCAAGGCTATTTCAAAGAGCAAAATCTCGAGGTCCGCGAGTTCCAGACCGATTCGATTGCTAAAGCGGTCCAGGCTCTGTCCGCCAACTCGACCGACCTGATGTTTCCCGCGAACACGGAGGGGTTGATCACGGCGATGGACAAGAAGGCTCCGATCAAGATCGTCGCGGGGAATTTCACCAAAGCGCTCTACGATCTCATCACGGGCGCGAAATATAAGAAGGTGGAGGATCTCAAAGGGGCCACGATGGGCGTGATCAATCTCGAATCCGGGAGCACGGTGCTATTGCAGAAGATCCTGCTCGCCCACGGGCTCAAGTATCCCGGCGATTACGATCTCTTGACCGTAGGGGGAACACCGGCGCGCTATGCGGCGGTCAAAAAAGGCGCGGTGGCCGCCGCTATGGTCACGATCCCGACCTCCTACGAGGCTAGGGACGACGGCTTGAATGTGTTGGCCAACATCGCCAGCTACCTTCCCGATTATCAGTTCACCGTCATCGCCGGGCATGTGAAGTGGATGGAGAGCCACAAGGATCATACGGTCCGGTTTCTCACGGCGATGATCAAGGCGATGCGGTTCCTCAATGATCCCAAGAATAAAGAAGCATCCATTCAGGCCATGATAAAACACTTCAAGATCAGCCGGAAGTACGCAGAGATGGCCTACAAAGAGGTGGTGGAAGAACTGCGCCCTCTCCGCAACGATGGCGCTCCCAGCATCAAGGGCATCGAGACGGTGATCAACCTCCAGGTCGAGAACAAAGGGCTGGACAAGGCCTACCCGGCGGCGATGTTCATCGACGACTCGTACCGGCAGGAGGCGCTGAAGCGGCTCGGCGGATAGCTCAGCAGCCAGGAGGAGGCATGCCTTTCCAAGTAATGGGTATCCCGGATGCGACCACAAGACGCGCGCCCGACGTTAGGCGGGTGCGGCTCCTCGTAGGGATCGCCTTGATCGCCGTCAGCTTCCTGGTCTATCCGGCCTATTCCATCATCATCCTGTTTTTGCCGTTGTCGGGGCCGATCAAAGTCGCCGTGGTTGTCGCCGCCTCGCTCCTGAGCTGGGCTGTTTTCAGCGCCGGGATCTTCCTTGCCGGCGAGGAAGGATACAATTGGCTCAAACGGCTGTGGAAGCGTTGAGCGCTAGGCGTCAAGGGGAGAATTGAGAGTCACAAGCAGGCGAGTTTGCGAGGTAAGAGATGGGCGTGGTGCCTTTGTATCCGGCGTGAGAGTGCGGAAACGTCAATAAGGCATGACCCTCGACCCGGACCGGCGGAACCCCGTCCGGTAAATCCAAAAGGTAGCTTTCACCGATTCCACGCGAGTGGAACTTCACCCTAGCAGCTACACAAACCTGAGCAAACCACCCCAGGCGGAAACAAAGAAGCAGCGCTGTCTTGTCCGGCGGTCCCCGATGCGCTAAGGATGGTGCGCATCCGCCTCCCGATCGTCTTCGACCTCTGAAGTTCGGGAAGCCGTCGTCAAGGAGGTTGCCGTCATGAAGAGCCGACTTCTATCCATCGTTTCTGTTTCGCTGCTCGGCTTGGCCCTCGGATCCGCGCGCAGCGTCGCGGCAGGCACCTACATCGCCTATATCTCCGACTCGACCAGCTCTTCGGTGATCTACTGGCTGGCCAAGGACATGGGCATCTATAAAAAGCATGGGCTCGACCTGGAAATGATCTTTATCAACGGCAGCGTCCGCGGGATCCAGAGCATGATCGCCGGAGATCTCGGTTACAGCGGCGCCGTCGGGACCGCGGTCATCAACGCAAAACTTGCGGGAGCAGACGTCGCGATCATCCAGAGTCAAATGAACACCTTGCCCTATTTCATCATCGGCAATCCCAACATCAAATCTCCCGAACAGCTCAAAGGTAGATCCGCGGCGGTGCACATCCCGGGGACCTCGGCGGATTTCGCCCTGCGGCTGGCGCTGGCGAAGGTAGGGGTTGCTTACAAAGACATCAAAGCGGTCACGGTCGGAGGGGCGCCCGCGCGGCTTGCCGCCGCCATGACCGGGCAGATGGATTTTACCGTGCTCACGGAGGGAGAGAAGATCCAGGCGGAAAAGGCCGGGCTCAAAACGATCATCGACATGGCCAAGCTCAAAGTCCCGTTTCAGTTCAACTGCGGCGTGACCACGAGAAAGAGGATTCGGGAAAATCCCGACGAGGTCCGGCGCGTGGTCCTGGCCATGATCGAGTCGGTGCATTTTTACAAAACTCACAAAGAAGAATCGATCAAAGTCATGCAGAAATATACCCGCGGCCTCGGCCGCGACATCCTGGACGGGGCCTACGCGGCCAACGCCGAGCTTCTCGTCGACGACGGCTATCCGACGCTCGAAGGGTTGAAACAAACGCTGGAGATTCAGGCGTTGACGGAGCCCAGGGCGGCCAAAGCCAAGGTCGAGGATTTTGTCGAGCTCCGCTTCGTGGACGAAATGAGGAAGAGCGGCTTTGTAGAGAAGCTCCGGTAAGAAACCGTGGAGCAGTTGCGTGTGTCAGCGATCTAATTCTGAGCGATGAACGACCGATCAAAATGCTCTTTCCTCCGGCCCGCAAATCAAGTAGAATCGTGAAAGATCAAGGACAGCTTCCATGCATGGCAAGGTTTAACGATGAAGAGTACTTCAAAGAATAAAAACAGTATGTCAACGGACGGAATTCTCCGCAGATTGCACAGCCTGCTACCCGAACTCCGTCGGCAATATCGAGTCAAAACCCTGGGCCTATTCGGCTCCTATGTGCACGGCGGCCATCGAAAGACCAGCGATCTCGATGTTCTGGTGGAGTTCGATCGCGCCCCTACCCTTTTTGAATTCGTAGAGCTCCAGGAATACCTGAGCACAGCGCTGGGAATAAAGGTGGACCTCGTTATGAAAACGGCTTTGAGGCCCGCTATCGGCGAGCGTATCTTGGCGGAGGTCGTTCCGGTTTGAAGCGCGGGCGGGTTTACACTGATTACCTGCGCGATATTTTGACCTATGCGGAGAAAGCCGAGACCTTCCTAGCCAACACCGATCTTGAATCCTTCCAAAGCAACGAGGAAAAAGTCTTTGCGGTGATTCGCGCTTTGGAAGTGATCGGAGAAGCAGCCAGGCACATCCCATCCAGCGTTCGCAGAAGGTATCCGCAGATCCCTTGGAAGAAAATCGTAGGGATGCGAAACGTCGTCATCCACGGATACTTCGGCG
>JAHFAP010000088.1 GCA_023250495.1 Deltaproteobacteria bacterium
GCAGCTCCCCGCCGAATCGAGTTCGTTCTCCTACGGACCGACAGTTCGCCTCCGGTTGCTCCCCACCTTGCCTAGGGGCCAACGCAGTTACCTTCGGCTACGGAGTTGTGGCATACTCCGACATGGACTTCCACCGTGCTAATGTGGCGCCCTTACAGGCGCACTCACTCCCGCGCAAGCGGGAGTCCAGTATAGGAAAATGTCTGGATTCCCGTTTTCACGGGAATGACGCGCAAAGCAAAGAGTTGTGTGCATACGCATTCTCAAAGTCGGCTTCAAGCCGACAGTTTTCGAACCCCCCGCCTTGTAGGCGAGGGCGCGTCAGTTATTCGCTCGAATCAACGATTCAACGAGTAAACCAGTAACGATGCTGCGAGGTGGTGGAGCGCAACAAAGCGGATGGGGCTTTTTACGAGCCTGAAAGGAAGGCGTAGTCGTGAGTGACGTCGGCACAACGCATGAAGACCTAGAGCGGTTTCTTGCCGCGCACCATCTCGTCGGTGCCGGGCTTAAACGGGAGGGGCAGGCGCCGCCTCGCAAAGGCAACGCGGCCGCCCACTGGAGTTGGGAGGGTATCTACAAGGGCCTGATGCAATCGGGGAAGATCGTGACCGTGGGCCCGAACGGCACGACGGGGATGCGATCGGTCACCGGGATCGAGGCGCGCAACTTTCCCATCTGGATGAACGCCCAGATCCTCATGCCGGGCGAGCGGACCCAGGCCCACCGCAACCTGCGGAACGAGACCCGGCTGGTCTGCGAGGCCCCGCCGGGGGCGGTCTTTGTGTGCCAGTACGAATCGTTCCCGATGGAGCGAGGGGACGTCGTTACCAACCCAGCCTGGACCTTCCACGACCACTGGAACCAGGGCACGGAGCCGGCGATCTGGATCGACGGCTACGATAATGGGTACAATCGGGGCGTGAATATCAACGAGCGGCTCCCGAAAGACGCCCCGTACCAGGAGATCAAAAAACCCGCCGGATACGGGCCGAGAACCCGCGGCCACGCCCGCCCCCTGTCGGGAGAGCCCGCTTTCCCGCTCCCGCCGATGCGCTATCCGTGGGCCGAGACGCACGCGGCGCTTACGGCGCTCAGGGAGGCCGGTGAGGGGGACCCGTACGAAGGGATCCAGCTCATGTTAGCCAGCCCGGTCGATGGCGGGCCGACCCTGCCGACGATCGCCTGGCAGGTGCAACTATTGTACGCGCGGCAGAAGACTTTGGCGCACCGGCACAACAGCACCACCTTTTACTTCGCGTTCGAAGGTGAAGGTGCCATCGTCATCGAAGGTGAGCGGTTGGAGTGGCACCGTGGGGACATCTTCGCGGTGCCGGCGTGGAAGTGGCACCACCACGAGAATACCAACGACGGTGACTCGATCCTGTTCTCCATCGACGATTGGCCAGCCATGAAGAAGCTGGGCTTCTACATGAAAGAAGAGCAGTTATGAGGGTCTGACTTCTATATCGATTCTGCTGAAAAACGGCCCGCTCATGCTTCGAGAGCCTCAGCATGAACGGAAAATTGGTAACGCTATCAATGTAATTCCCGTTCGCCCTGAGCTTCGTCGAAGGGTGAACGGATAGTTTTCAACGGCCTGAGGAAAGCCTGACCCTGGCGCTACTGACTGGGGGATTTTCCGCTATGGCCCATGTCGAGAGCCGACGGGTTCAGCTGCCAGAAACGGCATCACCCGTGTCGCGAACAGCTCGATCGAGCGGGTCACCTGGGCATGGCCCAGGCCGCCGAAGCTGAACAGGCCAACCAAGCTGTCCGGTCGTGCCATTTCGATCATCGCACGCGCCTTCTTGGTGACCGTTTCGGGGCTGCCGATGAGCGAGGTGCCCCATTCGTCGATCCTCTTCAGGGTAAGGCCTCCCGGGAAATAGGCGAAGCGCTTGGTGAACCGGGGGAGATCGTCCGTCGTGATGGGCTCGCGGCACCAGTGGTTGTCGGTGGCCAGTTGCCAGAACCGCGTGATCTCGGGGCCGGCCTCCGCCCACGCCTGCTCGTCAGTATCGGCTACATAGATCTCCCGGACCATGATCGCGTCTCCACCGCCCGGCGGGTCGCCGAGCGCGGCCCGTTCCGCCCGATAGGCTGCGATGGCACGAACGCAGTTGGCGATGGGCTGGCGCGAGAGGGCCAGGTTCCAGCCCCGGCGCGCCACAACCACCGGGCTCTCGGGTGAGGTGGCGCCGTAGTAGATGGGCGGGTGGGGCCGCTGGAGCGGCCGCGGGCGGCACGAGATGTCAACGTAGTTCCAGGCGGTGCCAGCGTACGTGAAGGTGTCCTCTGTCCAGGCCCGCCGGAGGATCTCGGCGCCCTCCTCGAAGCGGGCCTGAGCCGTATTGCGATCGAGCCCATGCTTGAGGTCATCTCGCGGCACCCCGCGACCCAGCCCCACGTTCAGCCGTCCGCCAGTGAGGACGTCCAGGATTGCGCACTCCTCCGCGAGGCGCATCGGGTCGTGGAGCGGCAGGGCATTGACCAAGTTCCCAAGGCGCAGCCGCTGGGTGCGGTGGGCGAGGGCGGCGATGATGAGGTTGGGAGAGGCCAGCATTCCGTAGTCTGAGTGGTGATGCTCGGCGAACCAGGCCTCGTCGAAGCCCAGCCGCTCGGTGAGCTGGATCTGCTCGAGCAGTTCCTCGAAGCTCTGGGGCTCGGGCACCCAGGGTCGTGCCTGGTTGTAACTGAAAGTCCCAAACCGCATGCGCTGTTCCTCCCCCAAGATCTCGCCGTCACTCAGCAATCGACATTTTGCCAAATGGGCCGCCCCGGCGGCCAGCGATGGCGCATCAGAAGTCTGACCGATCGCCTGTTTAACGTTTTACTGCCTATAGACTTTGTCGATAAAACCGCTTTTTTCCAACTCCCGCACGATGCTTTCATCCGCCAGGTCTTCGAAGCGAAGATGCGCGCCGCGCTTACGGCTGATCGCTTCTTTAATTTGAGTCTCAACACCGGCTCTAGTCACCAGCGGTACCCGGTCATAGAGTTTCGCATTCGCAACGTAGGCGGCCTCCAGATAGGCCTCGCTGGTTTGCCTGCTGTATTTGGAAACGATTTTTTTGCTCTCTTCCTTGTGGGTCTTGAAAAAATGGGTAGCCTCGATGAGCGCCATCAGAACTTTTTTCACCATCTCCCTCTGGCGTAAAAGATAGCTCCTCGTTGTGGTGGCGCAAATAAAGGGAAAATCAAACCGTTTCTGAAAATCGGCCGTGCTAATGAGAACCCTGAAGGGCATGCCTTTCGCCAAGTGAACGATCCCCGGAGGCGACGGAAACCCGGCGATTCTGCCGGTGCGAAATGCCGCCGCCCTTTCTGACGGGCCGCCGACCTGCATGATTGGAACTTGCTTATCGGGTTCCAGCCCCAATCCTCTGATCAGCGCGCGAGCCGCCACGTCTGACGCGCTGCCGATCCGGCTAATGCCGATGCTTTTCCCTTTCAGATCTTCCGCCGATTTGACCGACTCGTGCACTACCAGCTCGTACGGAAGGGAATTGAGATAACATCCAACGATCACGAGATCGGCCCCTGCTACCACTGCGCTGGCGACACCTCCACCCGATGCGTTGCCCACTTGTACGTCCCCAGCTAAAAGACTAGCCACGCTGGTGGTGGTGGAAGGGATGAAGATCAAGTCTACGGCTAATCCGTTCTTCTCATAAAAACCGCGATCTTGAGCCAAGTACCAGATGGCGTTGGCGGTCTCCAGAGCACTGTAAGAGACTCTGATCTTTTCCTGACCCCAGGCGTCCCTCAAAAAAAGGGAATAAAAAAGAAACAGCAGTCCACCAACAAACCAAAATCCCCGTGGAAGTTTCATAATACCTCTCTGAAGATCCGACGATGAGAAGCCTTTCCAATAATCCATTCTTTAAATGTAAAGTCCCGCCGGGATAACGTCGATGTCAGGTGGTCGCACACCGCCTCGTCCGTGGCCGCCTGAAGCGGATGAAAATACGGCAGCGGGCGGGTGCCGGGCCCCATGCGGATCTGCTTCGTCAACGCACGAGTGGGTTGCGCAGAGGCTGCCCCGTCAAACTAGGGCCGAAACACAGCAAAGACCTTATCAGAGTTCGAAATCCACGATTCCAGGAACACCGCTTCGTCGGGCTTCCGTTTAAGCTCGGCCATCGCTCCCGCCAGGCAGAACCAGTTCAGAAGCTCGTGGTGGCCTCGGTCTTCCGCCTCTTCCAGGGTCGTGTTGCGCCACGTCTCCCAATCGCCCGCGCGCAGCGCTTCAAAGTACCGCTTGTCCGACTCTATATCCGGGTACATGCGGCCATGCTTCGCAGTCAAAAAGGAGTGCGACCAGCTGGAGGAGGCGATGAAAGCGACTTTCCACGGACTTCGCGCGAAGGCCCGAGCCGTTGCGGCGCCAATCTGAAAACAGCGCCAGGGCTGCGGTCCGGGCGGGTCTTCGTCGCCCTCGATGCTCCGTCCTTTCGAGGGTGTCGGGGGCACCCCTTGGGTGCCTACCAGGTGGCGTCCGTAGCTGTTCACGGTGAACGGCACCACGGGGTACGGGAACCCACTCCGGTCCCAGTCAAGGTAGAGCACCGAGTTGACAAATGCGTGTCCTAAACCAATATGCAGGGGCTTGTACGCATAGGCGATGTCAAAGCCCTCGTTTAGAAGGGCCGATGCGAGGTGCTTGCCGCCCATCCGATGTCCCTGAATAGTCAAGACCTTGTCTTTCGGCTCATTCCAAGAGTTCACGCCGCGCTGATTGTGCAGCCACGGCTGTACCTCCGCTGCATCGTAAGCGAGGATAGAAAACGCGGGAACGCAGTCTTCCCGGTAGTTCTCGTATTGGTCGTCACCCCAGATAATACAGAAATCGGGCTGGAATTCATCGAGCGCGCGACGTGCCCGGCGAAAACCGTCAATCATTGCCTGGCGATGCTCGTCAGAATGCGCCTGCCCTTCATCCGCTCCCCACTGCCGGCGCATAGCCTCCGGCCAATTATCAATAGAACGCAGGCGCTCCGGCAGCGCCGGGTCTGCCAAGCATAGCTTGATGCGGCGGGTTATGTTCCCCTGGACCGAGAGGCCCGGATAATGAGTGATGCCAAGCCCAAGTATCTGTCCCATGGATTCCTCCTCGCTTGACGCCGAGCAACCACCGAACGATTATGGAGAGTAGACGGTTCCATTCTAGCGTGGTACTTCCGTTGCCAGAAGATATCTATTCCCGCGCCTGCCAAAAATATTACGCTTCCGGCTTGTGAAAGAGTTCATTTCGTCCGTTGCCGCGATTGAGGGCGCGGTAAACTATTCCGCCGGGGGCCATGCGTGCGCGTCGCGGCATCAATTCAGGCTACACCGACACGATCGATCTGGTCAAGAAAAAGGTTCGCGTCCCCTTTTCCCCTATTTAAGAAACTATGATTCAGATTAGGCTTTCGTTGTAGCTACCTTTTGGGACAATGTTGAAGAACTTTCCCGAGCCGCCGATAAGCCGGTAGTAATGCGGAATCCCCTCAGGGACATATACGGCCGCAGGGCTGCCAACTATGCTCTTTTGGTCATCGATAAGAACCTCAGCTATCAAGCCGGTCAGATCAGGATCGTTTCCGATAAACAAATGATAAGTGTCACAATTATGCCTGTGCTTATCCACATAATTCGGCTGTGTTGCTTGTACATTGCAGGCGTTTCTAACAATGGTGTAGAAATCCGCTTGCGGCATCTTTTGAGAGTCGACCAAGACATGACGGTCTCCCGGGGCCGTATCGTAATGGTATTTCAGTTCGGAAGTCGGCCTTATCTCAGAGCCAAGGATGTACTTGGAGAATTTTTCTGCCTCCCTTTCTCCCTTTTCTAGATCGGGCTCCCTAGGGATGTGAACGTAGTCCAGACGCCGAAACAGGACGACAACACTTCCCTCCCCCCTGGTAACTTTATACTCGTGCACTGTTCCTGCCGGGATGTACACAGCAGCGGGAGAAGTAATTCGATGAGTTTTTCCTTCGAATTTGATCTGCCCTTCGAGCCCGCTCAGATCAGGGTTGTTGCCGATGAAATAGTAGAATTCATCGGTGTTGTGCGCGTGAGGCGTTTGGTAGTCTGGCACCGTTGCTGGAAGGTTTCGTGCCTGGTGCAGCGCCACGTATACTCGCGCATCGGGAAGGGATTGGCGATCGACGAAAATGTGCCTCGTGACAGGCAGGACTATTCCTTCCCGTAGCGGTCTCTGTCCTCCTATCCCCGCTTCAGCAACTCTCGCTGTCGCGATGGTGCGCTCGTTTATCATAACCCCTCTTTTATGCTTCTAGAACACGGAAGACAAGGTTCAACACCTGATTAGATGAAAAGCTGTAACTCACAAGACCATATTTTTTGAGAAGCATTTGAATCCCAAAGTCCGTAGTGGCGCCAAAGCGCGTAACCCCCACAGGCTTGCCTCTGAGATCTTCAATGCTCTTGATCTCCGGCGCTGCCATGACATAAAGGGCGACAAAATTGACAATTGCGCCCATGGCCACAAGATCACCGCCCTGAAGGCCGGTGTCTACCACGGCCTGGCTGTTAGCGGCATAAGTTAATAAAAAGTCCGGGCCTTGGCCTCACTTATAAGAAGCCCGGCTGGAGGAACCCAGTCCGGGCTGTCCCCTTTTCCTCCTATTGAACTGGTGCCCTGGGCGCGACCGATACACCACGAATGCCGGCTTTCTCGATCGCCTGGGCAACCAGCCCCGAAGCTTTTACGTCCTCGATGAATTCGCGAAGGTACTTTGCGCCGGCGTCGCGGCCTTTTGGAATACCAAGCGCTTGTTGAATCGCCATGAATCGGCCATCGAGCACACGCGATCCGGGAAGCTTCTCGGCGTTCGCAACGAGCGGCTGCCTCACTCCAGCGACGGCTTGCACCTTGCTTGCAACGAGCAGTTCGAACGCCGCGTTGGGGTCCGGCGCGCGTACCAGTTGGGCATGTTGCAAACTGCGGCCCAAAAACAAATCGTAAGCGCTCTTGGCCGATACAGCGATGCGCACTCCCTTGCGGTCAACGTCCGCGATGGTGCGAAGCGGCGATCCGGCCGGTACAAGGCACGTGCCTTCGATCTCTATATACGGGGCGGTGAAGCTGATTTCGCCCGCACGCCCCGGATCGACCGCGAGGAATGCGACATCCCAAGCACCGGCTTGCACCCCCTCAACCATCTTTCCGGCCGCCTCGTAGCCGACGAGCTCGACGGGCACACCAAGTCGCCTACCAAGTTCTCGCGCCAGATCAACTGCCACGCCACGGAGATCTCCGCTGGTCGGATCTCTTGTCGCGAGCACTGGGTTTCCATAGTTTATTCCAACGCGCAGCTTGCCCGTCGGTGCGAGATCAGAACGTAGAGAAAGCGAAATCACAACTTTGTTATTCAATTTTATATCCCATCTCCTTTGCCACCTCGGTCGCCAACCGGTCGTCGGCAATGTCGGTGAAGGAAACCTTGCGACCGACGAAGCGTCCTTGAGATTGGATTGCCTTGACCAAAGTTTCCATGCCAGTTCGACTGGGAATTCCGGTCGGGCTTAGGGTGGTCAGAAACTGATCGTAGGTCTCGGCGGCGGCTTCTTTGTCCATCTTCAGGACTCGCACGATAAGATCGACGGTTTTCGCTTTCGATTTCCGTATCTCGTCCTTGGCAAGTTGGAGGGAACGAATCACGCGCTTGGTCTCTGCGGGGCGCTCCTGAATCGTTTTCACCAGAGCGGTCAAGCCACCGCCGGGCATCTCCACCATGGCTCCGACATCGAGAATTTTATTTAAGCCTTTCTTCTGCGCGGCGAACGTTACCGGCGGAGACAGCATCGCGCCATCGACGTATCCTGATTCCAGCGAATAGAGGATCTGTATCTGTTGTCCTGGAATCGATAGCAAAACATAGTCTTTCGAGTGGGCGCCCATTTTTTCGAGAGCCATGGACAGGGCCACATGGATCGTACCGCCCAAACCGCTGATCCCCACCTTTTTTCCCTTCAAGCTCTCGAGGGTTTTGAATTGTGGTCTAGCCATCAGCCAGTAAGAGATTCGGTCGGATGAGAACCAGATGGCTCTCGTAGGTACTCCGCTCAAGGTCGCGTTGACCGATGCGGGGCCAACCCCGGCCTGGTAATCGATGTCCCCCTGAACCAGGGCCGCAGGCACCACCGAAGAGGCCATCAAAATAATCTCCATATCCAAGCCGTTGGCGGTAAAAATGCCCCAATCCTTGGCGGCTAAGAGAGGCAAGGCCGTGATCGTGAAGCCCGCATTGGATATTCTGGCTTGGGTTCGCTTCTCTTGCGCATCGGCGGCTGCCGGCAAGCTCCATAGCAGTCCAATGACAGCCGTCAGTTGCAGCAACGAAACACCAACGGATTGCGAGTTTTTTCTCATGATGACTCGTTCTCCAAGGTTACACCGCTACGATCCATTTGATTCTATAACATGGACGTAGGTCGTCTGGCTATCCGCCTGGGGTCTGGATAATCGGGGTCTGGATAATCGGCGGATAATCGGGGGCAGATTATTTTTTAAGATTACCCGATTGAAATTGCCCTCTGACCCCCGTTATTCACTATGATTTGGACTTGAGCCCGAGAGAGGAATGGGACGAGAAGGAAGGCGAGATGGCCGCAATCTTCGGCGATTTCCTTAAGCGCGTGGCGACGCCCCTCACCGCATAGCGGGTTTCCCAAGCTGAACAATCCATCAAATTCAACAACGCCTACGCGTCGAGCTCGGGATAATGCCGAAAGATGCCTTGTTGGTTGAAAGGCAAGCGCCGCTGCGACGACAGGTAGGCGGCAATCCGGCGGCGAGCTGAAACACGATCGTGCAGCGCCACCAATCGGGGATGTGTGGGTTCCAGCCTTGCCATCGCCCGCGGAAAGGCATAGCGCAAGCCGGCGATCATCTGAAACATCGATAGATCGACGTAGGAAACCGCTTTGCCCACGAGATAGTCGGTCCCTTTCGGATTGCGCTTGAGCACCTGCTCGAAGTAATCGAGGAACTTCGGCAACCGCTCGGTCCTGAAGTCCGCCGCGCGCCGCTTCGCTTCAGGCTTCTGCTCCTCATAGTAGAGGCCGCTCGAGATCGGATGATGGGTGTCGTGGACCTCGGCGACCCAATCGGCAATCGTGAGCTGCAACTGGTGGGCCCAGAACCGGGTCGCCTCGTTTTTCGGCACGAGGCCGAGGCGCGGGCCGAGAAACAGCAGGATGTTCGCGGTTTGCGCGATCACCAGCTTGCCAGCTTTCAGGAAAGGCGGCGCGAACGGCGGGTGCTCCACCGAGCGGCTTTCCAGGAAGCGCATCAACACGGGAATGCCCCCGCCGCCGCGCTCGGGGAGACGGGCGACGTCCACGTATTCCGCGCCGGCGTCCTCCAACGCAAGCCGGACAAACTCGCCGCGGCCTTGTATGGAGGGCCAGTAATACAGCTCGTAGCGCATGCGGGTTCTCCTCGGCTCAGAAATGTTGAACTTTTTCTCCAGGTATGGAGGTTAACGCCAGGCGGCGTCGGCGGGTACCAGGTTCTTGCCGAAGCGGCGCTCGGGCGGGGCGGCCAGCCAGGGCTGGACCTTCTCGAAGTAGAGCTTGAAGTGGGGGGTTTGCCGGTGCGCCTCTAGCGCCGCCTCGTCCCGGTAGATCTCGTAGAAATAGAAGCGGTTCGGGTCGTCCCGGTCCTGGATCACGTCGAAGCGCAGGCAGCCGGGCTCGTCCTTCTCCGAATGCTCCGCGTCGTAGCGGACGACTTCCAAGAACTCCGAGACGTGCTCGGGTTTTACCTGTACGGTCACGTGCAGAACTACCATGGGTGCACCTCCTGCTGTCCTGAGTCCTCGTCGTCGCTGAGCAGCGCTTCCCGTGCCCCCTGACGGGCCGGCACCTCAGGGCACAAAACGGCTGGTGCAAGAATAGGGCTGGCCCTGGATCACCACATTGAGCGCGAGAGTATCCAATAAGGTGCTGTTATGTCAACTTGGTAGCGGCTTAGAGCGCTTTGGCAAGTCGGAAAGAAGTGACGCTGAAACGAGCCAGGCGATTCTCAGATCCTTCTGGCCTGTCCTCCCGCCGCTGTGCCGCTCTGATCAAATTCAAGATTCAATAGACTTGACCCTCAGCCCTATAAGACCTGCCCTCGCTACTCACCTTCTTTCCCTCCAGCACCCTCACCACCTACGGAGTTTGTCGGGGTCGGGCGTGAAAAAATGTGGTAAACTATTCCGCCGGGGGCCAGGCGTGCGCGTCGTGGCATGAATTCAGGCTACGCCGACGCGATCGATCTGGTCAAGAAAAACGTTCGCCTCCCCTTTTCCTCCACCGCTGATTTTCACAGCGCGAACTTTGCCGCGGCGGTCATGGCAAGATTGCCGTTCGCATCCAGCGCCCAGAGTTCGGCCTCACGGCCATCGGCACCGGCCGCTCCGGCGATGGTAAACTTTCCGGTATCGTAAATCTGGCGCACGCTTTTAAAACCGAAGGATGCCAGTTGGCGCGCCGGCAGCTCGCTGCGGCACATCTCGATGAGCAACTGTGACACGAGCGAACTCTGTACCACCAGGCCGGGAAGCCGTTCGACTTTGGTGACGTAGTCGCGGTCGTAGTGGATGCGGTGGCTGTTGAACCGGATCGCGGAAAAGCGGAAGAGCAGGGCCGGATTGGGCTCGATCACGCGGCGCCACGTCGCCTGGGCAGGGACCGCAGGCGGAGTTGTGGCTGCCGCTTCTGCCCTTGCTTCGCTGAGAAAAACCAGATCGCGCTCTTCCACGACGGCCAGGCCGCGGCTGTTCGAGATGCTGTTGCGCTCGATCACGGTCGCCATGGCACCACTCGGAGCATCGTCGATACGAATGTCGGCGATTTCAGTAACCCGCGTGATGTCGTCGCCGATCCTCAGCGGTTCATGAAATGTCATGCGGGTACCGCCGATTCGGCGGCGCGGCAAAGGGATGGGCGGCACAATGCCGCCGCCGGCTGCCTGCCCGTCCGTTCGCATCTGCGCGGGCCGGTGCGACGCCGGGAAAAAACCTCCGTACCATCCGGGAGGAATCGGAGCGCCCTTTTCCATTGGCGGATTTTCCAGCCCCAACGTGGCGGCGAATTTTAACATAGCCGAAGCCGTAACCACGTCTGTGGCCGTTTCACTTTTGCCGATATAGCGCTTAAAACTCTCTAATGGCTCTGCCATGGCGACAACCTCCCTGTATGTTCTTTGTTGCCGAGCCTAGTCCGCCACCGCTTGGTGTGTCAAGCCAAAAAAGATAGCGGATGAAACCACGCAGCGATATTTGCATAGGATGTCGGTGTCAGGCTTTGCTCATTTCATATTACTCCGCTCAAAACGAGTATCGCCAAAAAAGCAGTAGGGTCGAGGACTGGCGCGGTATTCCGAAGGTGAGACCTATCTGTTTCCGCCCCTTTCGTCTGACGGTGCCTCGCTAGCCTCACCGTAAATCCGTCTCCAGCCCCCGCCACTTCAAACCGGACTTGACCCTTTCGGTCATCCGGCTTACCTGAGCCTTTCACCTCAAGGCGCTATCTGCCT
>JAHFAP010000279.1 GCA_023250495.1 Deltaproteobacteria bacterium
GGCTCGTCTTGGTAAGCCTCTCCTGGAACAGCGAGATTCCCGTGCGAGTCGCCATGGCCAAGGGTTACTTCAAGGAACAGGGGCTTACCTACGAGCCGATTTTTATCCGTGGCGGGCCCGCAGCCTTGGCGGCCCTCGCTTCTGGAGACGCGGACTTCGGCAGCATCGGCGGCGCGCAGGCGGTGATTCGCGCCCGCGCGCGCGGGCTGGACGTATCGATCATCGGATCGATATCGAACACCACCAACTACGCCGTGGTCGGAAGCAAAGGAACCAAAACCGTCGCTGATCTGAAGGGCAAGGTCATCGGCGTCACCGGCGCCGGCGCGTTTTCGGAATTCGCCATGCGGACTTTCTTGAAAAGGAGCAACCTCGATCCCGGCAAAGACGTGTTTCTCCGCGCGGTCGGGGACACGACGATGCGCGCGGCGGCGCTGGAAAACGGCCTGATCGCGGCGGCGCCCTTTTCTCCGGAGGACGCCGTTCGGCTCACGGCCAAAGGATTCCCACTGATCGTCAACCTGAGTGAATCTCTCGGCATTCCTCAAAGCATCCTGATCGCCCGTGACGCGACGCTGGAAAAGTATCCGGAGACCGCCAAGAGATTTTTGAAGGCCGTCATCTTGGGTCTCCAACTCACAAAGAAGAACAAGAAGGAAGCCGTAAAGGCGGGTTACGATGCGGGCCTCAAGGGCGAGCCTGACGTCGTCAACAGGGCCTACGACCTTTATGCTGCCGGCCTGACCTCGGATCTCTCCATCGCCGTCGACGGCATCCAGCTTATGCTGGACGAAGACATCCGGGCCGGCCTCGTCGATAAGAAAATGACCGTTGATCGCGTGATCGACGACCGGATCCTGAAGCAGGCGCAGCAGGAGTTGAAGCGAGAAGGACGCCTGGGTCCTTAAGTCGTCATACGGAGGAAAAAGATGAAAATATGCCATTACAATTCGAACCAGGCCGGAGCCGTGGTCGGGGACAAGGTCTATCCGATCGGCGAAGCTCTGGTGAAGGCCGGACACTTGAGGAGCGGCTACACGATGCTCGAGGTGATCGCCGCGCTCGCCAATCAGCCGGCCGCAATGCAATGCGCGCGCGATGCAGCGAAATCGGCTTCGCCCGTGCCGCTGATCTCCGCCAAGCTGCTCGCGCCCATCTTTAATCCGGGCTCGCTATGGGCCGCGGCTGCGAATTATAAGGCGCACCAAGCCGAGATGCGCATCAAGATGGGAAGCGCGGACCGCGCGGAGCTGAGCCCGGACGAGCTGATGGCGGAGTTCTTTCTCAAGCCGACTTCTTCGATCATCGGTCCGGGGGACACCGTAATCCTTCCCAAAATCTCGAAGGATGTCGACTTCGAGTGCGAGCTGTGCGCGGTGATCGGAAAAAGAGCGCGCTACGTGAGCGAGGCAAAGGCGCTCGACTACGTCTTCGGCTACACGATCTGCTGGGATCTCAGCCAGCGAGACCCGTGGGGACGAGGCAGGCAAAACACTCGCAACATCCGCAAAGGCTTCGATACTTTTACGGCCCTCGGTCCGTGGATCGTGACCAGGGACGAGATCGACGAGCCGCAGAATCTTTCCATCAACGTCGAGCAGAACGGGAAGCCTGCGATGACCGCGCACACGAGCGACATGATCTGCGGCATACGTGAGCATATCCGCTTTCTCAGCAGCGTTGTTACGCTGCGCCCCGGCGATCTGATCACCACCGGCACGCCCGCGGGCGTAAAAAAACTCGCCGACGGCGACCGGCTGAAGGGCCGAATCGAAAAGATCGGCGAGATGGAGCTTCGCGTCGCGGCGGAAAAATAAACAGGACTGAGCTATGAGTGCTGAGGTATGAGTCTTCTCGCCGCTCCCCGCTCAGTCCTCAGTCCTCGTTACTCAGTCCTGGAGCAGGAGGCTTACGATGATCCACACGCGCATCTGCGATCTTCTCGGCATCGTTCACCCGATCGTTCTCGGCGGCATGGGCGGAGCGACCTCGGCTCCTCTCGTGGCGGCGGTCTCAAACAGCGGCGGCCTCGGCACGCTCGGCACGGTGGGGCTGAGCGGCGCGCAGCTTCGCTCGGAAGTCGAGGCGATTCGCCGCGCGACGGCCAAACCGTTCGGCACCAATCACCTTCTGTTCGAGGTCGATGAGGAGCGCCTCTCCGTCACGCTCGAGACGCGGCCGGCGGTGGCGTCGTTCGCTTGGGCCAGACCCGATCAGGATTTGCGTTCCTACTTTCAGCGCGCGCACGATGCGGGCTGCAAGGTGATGCACATGGCGGGCGAGGTAAGCGAGGCGCGGCGAGCGGCGGATGCCGGCGCCGACGTGATCGTTGCGCAGGGAACCGAAGCCGGCGGTCACGTCGGCTGGATGGCCTCGATGCCGCTCGTGCCGATGGTCGTCAAAGCAGTGGCGCCTCTGCCGGTTCTTGCCGCTGGCGGCATCGCCGACGGGCGCGGTCTCGCCGCCGCGCTCGCTTTGGGCGCCGACGGCGTGCTGGTCGGCACGCGCATGATGGCCACGCACGAATCGCCCATTCATCCGAATTTCAAGCAGGCCATCGTCAAGAGCGACGGCCACGATACGATGCTGACGGAGATCCCCGACATAGCCAGCGGCCGCGTCTGGCCGGGAGCGATGGCCCGCGCGCTGCGCAACGCGTTCATCGAGCGTTGGGCGGGAAGAGAATGGGCGCTGCGCCGCGATTATCGCGCAGCAGGCAAGGCGATTCTCGAAGCGCGGAAAAACGGCGACGCCGACAACGCCTCGCTGCTCATAGGGCAGGACGCCGGGCTGATCGATTCGGTGAAACCCGCCGGTGAAATCATCGAAAGGATGATCGCCGAGGCGGAAGAGATCATCAAAGACCGCTTGAACAAGCTTGTAGGTCACTAAGATGCTCCTGCTACTGGACCGCAACGCCTGAGATTAAAAAGTTTGAATTCTTAGCTGACTCTTGACAAGGGAGCTGAGAAGTACCATAGAATGAAATTGAAGCCTCAAGAAAAAGGAGGGGCTCGCTATGAGCGAGGGAACACCACCGGGCGAAGATCGCCCGCAGTCTGAGGACAGCGCTTCCTCAGCAGCGGGTGGCTTGAAGTAGCCTCAACTATAGTGCCTAAAGGCACAGAGGTCGCTGAGCCGATCACTAAGGAAGGAAGGTCCTACTTCAGGAAGACTCGACAGAGTCATCAGCCACCGTTGCACAGAGCGCTGTAAAGTCAGACTGACGGGCAGACGCAAAAAATTTAAATAACTCTAACGGCGCGATTGCGCCACGAACGGGCCCTCTTCCCGGGAAGAGAGCCCGTTTCGTTTTTTGGCATTTCAGTTTTCATCCTTCCTCTTCTTACCTCTTGCCTTTTGCCTCTTGCCTTTTGCCTTCTTCTTTCCCTTGACGCCCGTCTTCAATTTGCGCTATTCCGCAGAAGACGGGTCTGTTGCGGCGCTTGATGGTCCAGAGGAGAGAGCCATGAAGTGGAAAATCGCTCCAGCGGCACTGATCTTCCTGTTATTCTCCGCAGGGTCGGCCCATGCCCAGGAAAAGAAGCTGGAGCCTTTCGTCGTCGCCTATACGGCCGTAACCGGCAACCGGGCCCCTTTTTGGGTTGGAAAGGATGCGCGGATCTTTGAAAAATATGGTCTGGATCTCAAGCTCGTCCAGATCGGCGCCGGCAGCGTCATCATGAGCGCGCTCATCGCCGGCGAGGCCCACGTGGCCCCGGTCGCGGCGGCCACTGCGGTTGCAGCGGCGGCGCAAGGCGTGCCGGCGGTCATCGTGGGCACGGACGGCGGCGCTCCCTACCTGCTGGTCGCCCATCCCTCCATCAAGTCCGCCCAAGAGCTTAAAGGAAAGATCGTGGGGAGCAGCAGGTTCGGCTCCGGCACCGACTTCATGCTGCGGCGGATGCTGGCCAATATCGGGCTCGTGCCGGGTAAGGATCTTTCCTTGATCCCC
>JAHFAP010000280.1 GCA_023250495.1 Deltaproteobacteria bacterium
GCGGAGAGACGCTCGTCCTGCTCGGTCGCAGCGGCTGCGGCAAGACGACGACCTTGAAACTCATCAATCGCCTGCTCGATCCCAGCGATGGTCAGGTGCTCGTCGAGGATAAAGCCACGATGCAATGGGATCCGATCCGCCTCAGGCGCAGAATCGGATACGTCATTCAGGAGATCGGTCTCTTTCCTCACTTCACGGTCGAAGACAACGTCGGCGTGGTGCCGCGCCTCGAAGGATGGGGCGCGGAAAAGATCCAGGCGCGGGCGCGCGAGCTGCTCGCGATGGTGGGCTTGGATCCCGAGCGCTTCGCCGCGCGCTACCCGCGCGAGCTTTCAGGCGGCCAGCGCCAGAGAGTGGGCGTCGCCCGCGCCCTGGCCGCGGACCCGCCAATCATGCTGCTCGACGAGCCGTTCGGCGCCTTGGACCCGATCACGCGCCGGGAGATCCAGCAAGAGTTTCGCTCCCTGCAGCAGAGACTGGGAAAGACGATGGTCTTTGTCACTCATGACGTGCGCGAGGCGTTTCTGCTCGCCTCACGCATCGCCCTGCTCAAGGACGGAAAGGTGGTTCTGCTGGGGCAGCCTGGCGATTTTCTCAAGTCTCAGGAGCCCGAGGTTCGGGCGTTCGTCTCTTGCCTTGAAGATCCCGGTTCGGCGGTGAGCGCGCCATGAGTCTCTGGGAATTTCTGCTGGCGCATCGGGCCGAAGTCCTTCAATTATCCCTGGAACATCTATTTTTAGTGGCGGTGTCCACCGGCATCGCCCTGCTGATCGGCCTGCCGCTCGGCATCATGCTTACGCGCTGGCCGTCGCTCAGCAAGCCGATTTTGAGTTTTGCCAATATCATGCAGACGGTGCCGAGCCTGGCGCTGTTCGGCTTCCTCATCCCGCTCAACATTTACCTGTTCCACATCCGCGTCGTGGGTGGGATCGGCGCGCGCACCGCCATCGCGGCGTTGGTTCTCTACGCGCTGCTGCCGATTATCAGGAACACTTATACCGGCATCAGCGGCGTCGATCCGGCGATCCGCGAGGCTGGAAGAGGCATGGGGATGACGGACCGGCAGCTCCTGTTTCAGGTCGAGATCCCTCTGGCGCTCGGCGTCATCATCGCGGGCGTGCGCGTGGCCACGGTCATCTCCGTCGGAACGGCCACGATCGCCGCGGCGATCGACGCGGGTGGACTGGGGCGGTACATTTTCCGCGGCCTGAGGATGAACGACAACACGCTGATCCTGGCCGGGGCCGTGCCTGCGGCGGCGATGGCGCTGGCGGCGGATTTCCTCCTCGGTTGGGTGGAGCGGTCGCTCAGCAGGGGAGCCGGCGCTTGGCTGACGCGCCGCCGAATCATTACGGCTGCTGTGATCGCGTCGGCCGCTGCGCTCGCCGTCTGGGCGGCGGTGGCGATCCATCCGGGAGGATCTCCAAGCCGGATCGCGGTCGGATCGAAAGATTTTACCGAGCAAATCATCGTCGGAGAAATTTTGGCTCAGGTGATCGAAAGCAAAACCGGACTCCAGGTACAGCGGCGCTTCGATCTCGGCGGAAACCTGGCGCATGACGCGCTCGTGGCTGGTGAGATCGACGCTTATGTCGAGTACACAGGAACGGCCCTGACGGCGATTCTCAAATTGCCGCTGCTATCTGACCCGAAAGAGGTGTATCGGAAGGTGAAAGAAGAATATGCTGCGCGCTTCGGTCTCGAGTGGACCGAACCGCTGGGCTTCAACAATACCTTCGCGATCCTGGTGCGCGGCGATGACGCCCGCAGGTTGAAGTTGAGAAAGATCACGGACGCCGCGGCCTACGCGGCCAGGTGGCGCGCCGGCTTCGGTCAGGACTTCATGTCGCGTCCTGACGGCTACGAAGGATTCGCGCGCGCATATGGGCTAAAGTTTGTGGCGCTGCGCGAGATGGACCTCTCGCTGACCTACCGCGCGCTGGTGGACCATCAAGTGGATCTCATTGCGGGCAATTCGACGGACGGACTGATCGCGCGCCATGACCTCGTTCAATTGGAAGACGACCGGCGCTATTTTCCGCCCTACGATGCGGTGCCGGTCGCGCGCCAGGAGACCCTCACCCGCCATCCGGAGATCCGCGCTGCGCTGCGCGCGCTGGGAGGGCTGATTTCTGTTGACGACATGAGACGCCTCAACTACGAAGTGGACGGGGCGCGACGCGCGGCGAAAGATGTGGTAGAGGAATTCTTGCGGAACAAGGGGTATTGACTCATTTTGAGCGTGACAGTTAATCGGTGACAGCAATAGAGATTCTTCGCTGCCGCTCAGAATGACATAGGGAACGGTTGTCATCCTGAACGCAGTGAAGGATCTCAAGGCAAAATAAGTCACTACCGAACAAGGGGCTATAGAGACAAACGGGAATTGAGGAGAGCATTATGTTCGGCTATCGCGCTAGAATAGGTTACATCTCTCCCTCAGTCATAGAGCTTAACGCCTATGATTTTTATCGCATTGTCCCGCGAGGCGTAGGCCTGATCGGCGTGGCCTGCATGGTAGGAGGGTGGAAAGAGGAGGCCTACAAGGAGGCTCTTTCTCAGCTCGAGGCCTGCGCCCGAGAGTTGAGCCGGCGCTTCTGCGATTTTATCATCCATGGAGGAGCGCCGCTGGTACTGAGCCAGGGAAAGGGCTTCGAAACAAAACTCATCGAAAAGCTGCAAAAGATGACGGGAGTTCCTTGCACTACGAGCATCGTCGCTGCGATGGAGGCCTTCAGGGATCTCTCCGCTTCGCGCCTGGCAGTCGTTGATCCCTATCCTCCGGACCTCAACGAAAAGATGGTGCGGTATCTGAAGGAGTGGGGCTTCGACGTTGCTTCGGTGGTAAGCCTGGGAACGGCGTTTACGGAATCGAGCGTGGCTTCGGTCGGCGACATTTACCGCGCGGCGAAGAAGGCGGTGAAGGAGGCCGGACATGCGACCGGAATATTTATTCCCTGCGCCAACTTTCCGGTCGTGGATGTCATAGAAGAGATCGAGACCGACCTGGGGCTGCCGGTCATCTCGAACATCACGTCGCAGTTATACGTGGCCTTTAAGACCATCGGCATGCGGGAGAAAATCAACGGCTATGGAAAATTGCTGCGAATGTTATAGAGAGGAGGATACAATCTATGCGGATTCGCCATTTAGCCATCGTGACGGAAAATCGTGAAAGGCTGGTAAAATTTTATACCACTGCGTTCGGCATGAAGGTAGTCGAAGGCGTAGGTCCCGCGATCTACCTTTCGGACGGCTATCTCAATCTGGCGATCATCCAGAAGAGACCGCAGTACAAAGTGGGGCTTTACCACCTCGGATTTGAAGTCGAGAATATCGATGCCTTAAGGCCGATATTGAAGGAGTTGGGAGCGGCTACGGAAGTGGAGAAGAGGCCGCAGAACCGCGAGGCCGAGTATCGCGTGCATGACCCCGACGGCAATCCCATTGACCTCTCGCAGCACGGTTGGCCAGCATAAAGTGAAAGTCATCACGAATCTCCCGCGACAGCGGCGTCTTTTAATTTTATTGCTCTTTCTGCTTCTTCTCTTCCCCGCTTCGAGCTGGGGGCAGAAGATCGATCGTGCCATCCTCGCGTTCGGCTCCTCCGGCGGAAACCTCACCGCCTTTTGGGTTGCGCGTGAGGCGGGACTCTATCGGCAGCACGGTCTCGATGTCGATGTCGTTTTTCTGCGCGGCAGCACGACTGCCATCAATGCGCTCGCTGCGCGAGAGGCGCAATTCGCCGCCCTTGGCGCCAGCTCTTCGGTGCTGGCCGTGCTGGGAGGCGTGGATACGATTCTGATCGCCACCGCAGCGCCCGGCCTCTCTTTTTATCTCGTCGCGAAAAAAGAGATCACCGCTGCTGCCGGGCTGAAGGGAAGAAAGCTGGCGGTCAGCCGGCCGGGAACGGACTCGGATTTCGCGGCCCGCCTCGCCCTGCAAAAAGTCGGGC
>JAHFAP010000281.1 GCA_023250495.1 Deltaproteobacteria bacterium
ATATCGACAGAACCGACGTCAAAGCGCTCGGCGCGCTGGGACTGTTCGGACTGTTGGGGACGGCCATCTCGGTGATCGGCAACATCGAATTGGCCCTCAGCAGGAT
This sequence comes from Deltaproteobacteria bacterium, assembly GCA_023250495.1. Lineage (GTDB taxonomy): Bacteria > Desulfobacterota > Binatia > UBA9968 > UBA9968 > JAHFAP01. Next base: position 107 of record JAHFAP010000281.1, read on the forward strand.
CTGGGGCGTGCAGCGCACCCGCTCGCTCGGCCGAAAGTTCAGCGATTACCTGAGCGTTCTCTTGACCTGCCCGATCCTGTTTGCAGCCGCCCTTGGCGCCACGAGCTCTATCCAGCATGTTGGGCTGGTCCAAACGATTCTCGAGCTGCCGGGAGTAAGCTACCTGGTCCTCTTTCTCGCCATCCTCTCCCCGTACTTGCTCATGTGGATCGCCTTGACCTTCATCTACAGCTATCTCCCCAACACCACGGTGCGCCTGCGCTCGGCCTTGTTCGGAGGCGTCATCGCGGGAACGCTTTGGCAATTCGCCCAGTGGGGCTACATCCATTTTCAAATCGGCGTGGCCAAGTACAACGCGATCTACGGCGCCTTCGCGCAGCTTCCCATCTTTCTGGTCTGGCTTTATCTGGGCTGGAACATTGTCCTGTTCGGCGCCGTGATCACCTTCGCGCACCAAAACATCAGGGGCTACGCAAAGGATTTGGGCGGATCCGACCCGCGCTACGCGTTTAGGGAAGAGCTTGGGCTCAAGCTTCTCTGGCTGGTCGGTAAGAACTTCTACGCCGAAGAAGAGCCCTGGAGCGCCGAGGCGCTGTCGAGGAAGCTCGATGTGCCGGTGCGTCTCGTGAGCGAGACCCTTGAGCAGCACTGCCAGGCGGGATTTCTGATCGCGGCCCCCAGGGAAAAGGGAGCTGTCTATCTGCTCGCCAAGCCGCCGGAGAAGCTGCGGCTCGATCAGATGATCGAGGCGATGCGCCACTACGGCGGCGACACGCTGACGATGCGCCGGGTCGAAGGCGAAGAGCCTCTGAAAAACGCCATCGATCAGGTCGCGGAATCGCGCCGCAAGGCGCTCTCCCGGGTAACCTTGAGGGATCTGCTCTCTGACGAGAGCGCGTAGCTCGCACGATGCATCCCCGCCGCACACTTGGCTTCACCAACCTCGTCGCCCTGACTTTCTTCTGCGTCGCCGGCGGGGCTTATGGCTTCGAGGACGCCGTCGGCGCGGCCGGTCCGATGATCGCGCTGCTGGCGCTCATGGTCGTGCCTTGGCTCTGGAGCTTTCCGACCGCTTTGATGACGGCGGAACTCTCCTCGGCCATGCCCGAAGACGGCGGCTACGTTATCTGGGTGGAGCGCGCCTTCGGCAGATTCTGGGCCTTTCAGGAGGGCTGGTGGAGCTGGCTCTGCAGTTTTGCCGACAACGCCCTCTATCCGGTGATGTTCGTGGACTACCTTTCCTACCTGCGCGGTGACATGGCCCCGCTGGAACGCTGGCTGATCGGCGCGGCTGTGATCGCAACGATCTCGTGGCTCAACATCCGCGGCGCGCGGCTCGTCGGAATCAGCTCTGTTATATTCGCGGCGCTGGTGCTCGCTCCCTTCGTCGTCATGGTCTTCCTCGGCGCGCCGCAGATCCAACCCGCTTCGTGGCTCGCGGCCGGCGGCAAGGGAAACTGGGGGCTGCTCCTCAGCATCGTCCTGTGGAACACTTCCGGCTGGGACAACGCGGGATGCTGCGCGGGAGAGGTCGAGAAACCCAACAAGACCTATCCCGCCGCGATGGCGGCGGCGGTCGTGGTGGTGACGCTCGCCTATCTGCTGCCCGTGGCGGTCGGCGTCGGCGTCGACCAAAACTGGGATCAATGGGAGGAAGGTTACTTTCCGAAGATCGCCGCTGCGATCGGCGGCGGATGGCTGGGAAGCTGGGTCACGGTCGCGGGACTGATCAGCGCAACGGGTCTCTTGAGCGCGCTGCTTTGCACCTCTTCACGCGTTCCCTACGCGATGGCCGAGCGCGGGATGCTGCCGGCGCCGCTCAAAAAACTTCACGGGCGCTACGCAACGCCGTGGGTTGCGATCCTCGTGAACAGCATCGGCGTCGCCGCGCTGATCCCCTTCTCTTTTCAAGAGCTGGTGCAGGTGGACATGTTTCTTTACGCGGCCGCGCTCATTCCTGAATTCGCCGCGCTCGTCTGGCTGCGCTTCAAAGAGCCTGAAATGGCTCGCCCCTACCGCGTTCCGTTCGGGATCAGGGGCGTCATCGCGCTCAGCGTCCCGCCGATCCTGCTCTGCGGGCTGAGCATCTGGCTGGCGGACGACCCGACAAAATGGGTCAGCATTGTTGGAATCGCCGTAGGACTTGTCGCCTACTGGCGCCTGCGCGCGGGAAAGAGTTAGCTTCCCAGCCCGTTTCATGTTAGGAGATTCTCGGTCAATTTCTGAAGCGAATCTTCTCGGCGGAAGGAGGGATAAGACCATGTGCTGTACGATCCGCAGGAATGCTGCGTTCCTGTTGCTCGTTTGCTTGCTCGCGCCCAAGCCGGTCCCAGCCGCTCAAATGAACGTGATTTGGACCAGCGAAGTGGGGCAGTTCGCGCCTCTGTGGGTGACTAAAGAAGCAAAACTATTTGAGAAGTATGGGAATCAAGTCCAGCTTATCTTTATACAAGGGGCCAGCTCGGCGGCGGCCGCGCTCATCTCCAACGACGCGCAGGTAGGTCTTTTCTCCCCTCAGGTGGTGCTCACGAGCGCGATGGTGGGCGCGGATCTCATCATGTTGGGGCGGTTGGGAAATTTCATGGAGAATCGCATCTTCGGCAGAAAAGGCATCACGAATATAAAGCAGATCAAGAGTTTGGCGATTAGCCGGTTTGCCAGCAATGCCGATTTTGCCGGCCGCTTTCTGTTGGAGCGAGTGGGGCTCAAGCCGGATGTGGATGTCGCCTTTTTCCAGGTGGGAAATCAGTCGAATCGTCTGGCGATGATCGAGACTCAAAGAGCCGACGCGGCCATCGTGACGCCGCCGATGACGCTTCAGGCGAGAAAGATGGGATTTCCTTTGCTCCTCGATGCCGCTAAGCTGGGGATTGCCTACTCGAGCACTTTTTTCGTCCTGAGAAAATCTTACGTGGCAAAAAACCGGGATGACGTGCGCAACTTCGTCAAGGCCATGATCGAGGGCATCCATTATTACAAAGCACACAAGGAATATAGCCTGAAAGTCCTTTCCAAATACATGAAGGTGAGCGACCGAGAGGTCCTCGAGGAGAACTTCCGTGAGTATGACTTCCCACTGAAGCCCTATCCGGCCAAAGAGTACTTTGAGCTTCCTATTCAAGAGGTCGCGAAGAAAGAACCAAAGATCTTGAAGGAAAACCCGGATCGCTTCATCGATCCATCCTTCGTCAAGGAGCTCGACGAGAGCGGCTTCATCGACAAGCTCACGCGCGAATATGGCCTGAAATAAGCCGCTCAGTGTCTCAAGGAGACTACGATGGCAAGCAAGAATGGCATCCTGGTAACCGGCGGCAGCGGACTCGTGGGCGCGAACGCGGTGCGCATGCTGCTGGACAAAGGCGAGCGGCCTGTGGTCTTCGACGTCGCGGTCAACGAGAGGCTCCTCGAGGCCGTGGGAGTCAACGTGAAATCCATCGAGGTAGTCCGGGGAGATATCTTAGACCTTCCAGGGCTGATCTCTGCGATTCGCGATCACGGAGTCGACCGAGTCATTCATCTGGCGGCTTTCCTGGGAGAGGAGGTCCAGCGCAGGCCTTACAGCGGCGTGAGACTCAATCTCGTGGGGACGGTCAATGTCTTGGAAGCCGCTCGTCTCGAAGGAGTGAAGCGCGTCATCCTGGCAAGCTCAGGAACCGTTTACCTTGGCTCTTTAGGAGAGGGCGGACCGAAAAAGATTGACGAAACGATCCCGCTGAATCCGCTGTCTATTTATGCCGCCACTAAAGCGTCCTCGGAATTCCTGGGCCGCACCTACGCGAAGCGCTTCGGCTTTGAATTTGTCACTGTCCGCTTCGCCGCGCTCTACGGTCCCTCTCCTGCGCT
>JAHFAP010000282.1 GCA_023250495.1 Deltaproteobacteria bacterium
TCCCGCCTAAACGAGTGAAAGTTTCGGTCTCGATCGCCCTCAAGAGCTTCACCTGGGTCCCCAAACCCAGTTCGCCGATCTCGTCGAGGAAAAGGGTGCCGCCATCGGCCATCTCGAAGTGGCCCATCTTCCTCTGGTAGGCATTGGTAAACGCGCCTTTCTCGTAGCCGAACAGCTCGCTCTCGATCAGGCTATCGGGAAGAGCTGCGCAGTTCACCACCACAAAAGGCTTCTGGCGCCGATCGCTGTTGTAATGGATGGCGCGCGCGATGATCTCCTTTCCCGTGCCGCTCTCGCCGGTGATTAGGACCGTGCTTTTCCTCTTCGCCACCAGGCTTACCAACTTGAAGATCTCCATCATGGGTTTGGATTTCCCGACGATGTTCTCGATTCCGTATTTCCGCCCCACCTCTTCCTGGAGTCGCTCGTTTTCTCTCGAAAGCTGGTTCTTCTCTAACGCGTGATCCACCCTCAGGCGCAGCTCATCGACGTCAAAGGGCTTGGTCACGTAATCGAAGGCCCCGGTCTCCTTAGCGGTAAAGGCCGTCCGCGCCGTGTTCAGGGCCGTCAGCATGATCACCTCGCCGTCGGGATGGATTTTCTTGATCTGCTTGAGAGTCTCAAGGCCGTCCGCGCCCGGCATGAGAATGTCGAGCAGAACAATCTCCGGCGTTTCCTCTTTGACCTTACGGATCGCCTCTTCGTTCGAGCGCGCCTCGTGAACGCGGAACTCTTTTCCGAATATAAGGCGAATGGATTCTCTTACGCCGATCTCATCATCGACGATCAAAAGTGATGCTTGACTCATGAGCCGCTGATGGTACCCCCGCTTTTTGTTATACAGTTGGAAGTTCTGCCCAGATGCGCACCCTTCCCCCATCAGGATAGTCGATCTTGATTCCCCCGCCGTTCCGCTCGATCAGGATCTGGGCGAGAAGGACTCGTAGCGGCAGCGCTTCCTCTCCATTGGTCGCCGTCGCGAGCCCGAGATACTCATTCAACGAGCTTATCCCGACTGCTTCCCGGAGATAGGAAATCGTCACCCTCCCCTCTCCCTCCACAGCCATCCGGATTTCGCTGCTTGGCTTCACCTGAGTGAGAGTCGCTTGCAGGATGCCCTTAAACGCAAAAAGGAACTGCGCCTTGTCGGCGAAAACCGTGGCCGTCTCCCCTCTTTCCCCCCACTGCACGGCCGTCTCCCTTTTGATGCACTCCGGAAGCAGCTCCTCTTCCACGCGACGCAGTTGCTGGTAGAGGAAAATTTTTTCTTTCGCGGGCTGGCTGAAGCGCGAAAAATCGAGCAAGGCCTCCAACAAATCATCCATGCGTTGGATATCGCCGCTGACCGTTTGCTGGAACTGCCCGCGAAAGATCGGATCGTCAAATCGGTCTCCCAGCAGTTGGGAAAAAGTTTTGATAGTGACCATGGGGTTTTTCAACTCGTGGGCCAACTCGCTGATCAGAATCCTGACGTCTGGAGAGTAACCGTCGCCGAAGCGGGAGAGACCGGGCAGATTTTTTTCCCGCGGCGCCGGATTAGTCCGCAATTCCTGCGCCGCCTGCTCTTGAGGCAGAGCCCGCTGTTCCGACGCCGGGGCCAGGGAGATCCGTCCATCTCCCCAGGAAACGTCCAAGACCAGATCCGGGGCATCGATCAGCTCCCTTCTGTGGGTAGCCAGAGTCCTGGCGATCACAGTCTCCATCTCATCCACATTGCCAAACCAGAGATAGTTGCGGAGCCGCTCCATGGCTGCCGGAGAGAAACTCACCCGTCCAAGGCCCAGACCCTCCGCGCATTCCTGGGCCAGCCCGTCAGCGAGAGTCGGGATATCCGCTTGCCTGTCTCTGAGAGGCGGCAGCCGAAGGATCAGAGTCGCCAGCCGGTAGTAAAGAGAGTCCAGAAACTCTCCGCGGTAGACCTTCTCCAGCAGCTCCGCTCGCGAGCTCGAGATGAGCCACAACTCCCTCCCCTTTCCCTCTTCTTCCTCCAAAAAATCCAACAGACAGGACTGGGCTGCAAGATTCAAGGTCTCCAGGCCGGAGAGAAAAAGGGTAAGCCGTTGGCGCTCAGCTTTCGTGCTCTCCAAAAGCGCCGCAATCCTCCCGCTCAGATAGTCGGTGGCGACCTCCGAGCTGTGAGCGGACAGCCACGGCCCTGCCTTGGTGTTGAGCGCGTGGACCGCTCGCGCCAGCCGCTCCTGACCGCAGCCTGCTTCTGCCAGAATAAGGATCGGGAGAGGCGCCAGCGCAAACTTCCCCGCCTGAGCGGAAACAGAGGCGGGCACATAGGGGTAATCAAGATAACGGAGGGCCTTGCCCGCCAACGCCGAAGCCGGTGATGGCGGTCTTGGAGGCGCGTAGGTCCGCGCCAGTAGCTGGGCCACCTTTTCCTTCAGCTCATAGGGATTGAAAGGCTTGGCTAAACAGTCCCTGTCGCTCTGCCCTGCCCTGAAAGGCGCCGCGGACTGAGAGTCAACCAGGAAGAGGACAGGACAGGAAACCCGCCCCGCGATATTGGAAAAGGTCGAAGGCTCGCAAGCTGACGCCGGAGAAACGCCGAGAATTAACAGATCGATCCCCTGGTCCTGCAGAGAAGGGCTCGCGCCTTCCAGGGACGGGCTTTGGGCGACAACAAAATCCCGCCCCAGGACTAGAGCGAGAGTTTCTCGAACCGCCCGAGATTCATCAACGACCAGGATTTTCTTCATTGTTTTGAGGACGAGGTCTCGCCGCTTTTGGCGGGGAATCGCTCACAGGCAGACGGACGAAAAAGCTGGTTCCCCGGCCGACTTGGCTCTCGACAACGATGTACCCGCCGTGTTCTTTCACGATCTGGTGAGAGATCGAGAGCCCCAGCCCGCTCCCGTCCTTCCTGGTCGTGAAGAAGGGATTGAAGATGTTCTCGATATCTTTTTCCGGAATCCCGATGCCCGTGTCTCGAACCTCGATCTGGACAAACCGCCCCGACCCGTTTCCACCGAACAGATGAGTGGTAACTTCCACCGTTCCCCCGCCTTCGATCGACTGAATCGCGTTCAAAATAAGATTCATGCATACCTGCTTTATCTGTTCTTTGTCAATGGATACTTTGGGCAAGCGGGCCGCCAGATGGAGACCGATCCTGACGTCTTGTTCTTTGGCTTCAGTCTCGAGGATCCGAGCGATATTCTCGACAATCTCATTGACGTCCTGGGCCGACACATTGGGAGTTGAAGGGCGCGCGAAGCTTAGCAGGTCACTGACCAGCCCGCAGATGCGATCTATCTCTTTGAGAGCCAACGCTTGAAAACTGCTGCGAAACTCTTGGTCCAGGTAGCGCTCCGGTAAAAGCTGCGTGAAGGTTCGTATGGCCACCAAAGGATTGCGGATCTCGTGGGCAAGCCCGGCGGTCAACATCCCCAGAGACGAAAGACGGTCCGCCCGCCGAATGATGCTCTGGGACTGTTGGAGCTCCCTTTCCCTATGCATCAGGCGTTCGGCCATCTGGTCGAAAGCCGAGGCGAGACTACCAATCTCGTCGTCTCTCTTTAAAGAAACCCTGTATTGGAGATCTCCCTCTTCGATCCGTTTTGCCCCTTCAGTTAACTGCTCTATCGGCCTAGTCATCCTCTGAGCAATGCCAAAGATGATCAATATCCCCAACAGGAAAATAGCTGTCGAAATCCCCAGACCCTTGATGGTAACCAGTTTCATTTCATCAAGCATGGGATTGAGGTTAAACCCTAGCCGGATTCCCCCCAGCTTTTCATGACCCAAAATCACCGGCTTGGAAATATCTAAGATCCCTTTTTTATAGTCGATATCCACAAGAGTCTCACCAGATCTTATGATCCTCTGGCTCAGCTCGTCAGGGAACGTTGCGAGAAACAGTCGTTTATCCTCGTGATAATCTCCCACGATTCTGCCTTTGTCATCGTAGATATAAGCATAATCGACATTAGGTAG
>JAHFAP010000089.1 GCA_023250495.1 Deltaproteobacteria bacterium
GTGCTTTCTGTGGGCTCTTTGGGTTCTCAAAAGCGGGTCGGCGGAAGGTCGCCGGGGGCAAATTTGATTTCTCAGTGGCTGACCCTCAAAAGGAACTTCCTATCATTTTGGGCTCGGCGCTCCGGCCAAGATTGCGGTCGTTTTCCTGAGCGGCGTCTTCCCGGTGTTTATGAATACGTTCAGCGGCGTGCGCACAGTAAGTGCCAGCCTCGTGGACGGAGGACGGGTCTACGGGGCGGGGGAGGGAAAAATCTTTACAAAAATAATCGTACCCGCTGCCCTTCCTTTCATCATGGCCGGGGTGCGGCTGGCGGTGGGACGGGCCCTCATCGGGATCATCACAGCCGAGATGTTCACCGCCGTGACGGGCATGGGGGCCTTGCTCATTCGCTACTCCAGCGCCTTCGCGACGGACAAGTTCTTCGTTCCGGTCATTTTTCTCGCCCTACTCGGAGTACTTCTCAGCGGCGCCGTGGAAGGGCTGCAGAATCGCTTGGCACCCTGGAAAGAGACCGAGAGAGCGCTGTGAAGGGAGTCATAAATCCGCTCCCTTTCAGCTTGGCCTAGCGCTCTTGGTTCTTGACGCGGGTGGAGTGATGTGGAATACGATTCATCGCTGAGGGGAAAGGCTCATGAAAATCACTCGCATCGAGGCAACCAGCCACCGTGTCCCGGCAAAGGTGCCGCTGCTGCATGAACCGATCATGCGCGAGATCGTTTTTGTCCGGGTGGAGACGGACGCCGGTGTGACGGGGTACGGCCTTACGGGACCGATCCAGCGTTTCGCCGTGCGAGAGTTCATCAACCGCGAGATCGCCCCGCTGCTCATAGGCAAAGACCCGTTGGCAACAGAGCGCCATTGGTATGACCTGTTTTATCGGCTGAACCCCAGGGCTCAAACCGGCGCCTGGTCCTCCGGCGTCAGCGCGGTCGACATCGCGCTGTGGGACATAAAAGGAAAACAGCTCAAGCAGCCGGTATGGCGCCTCCTGGGTGGATACAGTGCCACCGTTCCTGCTTACATCACCTTCGGCTTATTGGAGTACAGCCGGGAGCAGCTCGTGGAGGTGGCGAAACAATTCATAGCTCAAGGGCACGACAAGCTTAAAATGGTGGTGGGCATCAACGGCGCCCAGGACCCGGCCGAGGATGCCGCCCGCGTGCGTGCGCTGCGCGAGGCGGTGGGCGATAAGGTTGAGCTGATGGTGGATGCCAACTACCTCTTTGCATTTCCTTACGCTTTGGAATTGGCCAAGCGCATTGAGCCCTACGAAATCAAGTGGTTCGAGGAACCCGTTTACGGCAACGACGCCCGGCTCCTGGCGAATCTCCGCCGCCAGACCCGGATCCCCATCTCTGCCGGCCAAAACGAGGGACACAAGTGGCGCCACCGCGAGCTCCTGGTGCATGAGGCGGTGGACATCCTTCAGCCCAACGTCGTCTATGTCGGAGGTTACACGGAAGCTGTGAAAGTCGCCGCTATGGCGCAATCCTACAACCTGCCGATTGCCAACGGCGGCGGCTGGCCGCACCACAACATGCACCTGATCGCGGGCGTGGCCAACGGCTGGCGCGTGGAGTTTCACGTGCCGATGTGGGTGACTGGCGAGATGGTCTATCGCGATACGCCAAAGCCGGTGCGCGGAACGGTTACATTGACTGAGCGGCCCGGTCTGGGGCTCGAGCCGAACGAAGAGGCGCTTAAAGATACTCGGGAGCCGTAAGTTATAGTGTCGGCTCCCTCATACAAGGAGGAAAGTACGATGCGGACACTGAGACGGAGCATCCTGGTTAGCCTGAGTTTATTATTGGTCCTCGCCATCCCCGGCGGCGCCTTCCCTGCCAGTTTTCCTGATAAGCCGATAGAGTTCACGGTCCCGTTTGCAGCGGGCGGCGGCAGCGATATCATGGCGCGCACGATCGCTGCGATCATAGAGAAGGAGAAGATCCTGCCGCAGCCGCTCGTGGTCGTGAACCGGCCGGGGGCCTCCGGCGTCCTCGGCTATATGCACGTGGGGCAGAAAACCGGTGACCCCTACGCGCTCACCACGGCCACGAACTCCTTCATCATCCAGCCGCTCCTCGGTAAAATGAAGCTGGACTACCGTGACTACACGCTGGTGGGCGGGCTCGCGCTCGATGAGTTCGTCCTGGTTGTCCCCGCGAACTCTCCCCATCGCACCGTGCGTGATCTGATTGATGCCGCGCGCCGGGCGCCGAAGAACGTGAAGATCGGTGGCTCGAGCGCGCCGAGCATCGACTCGATCATCACCTACTTGTTAGAGAAAGCGACCGGAGTGCAGCTTAACTTTATCGCCTTCAAGAGCGGCGGCGAGGTGATGACGAACCTTCTGGGGAGCCATATCGACGTCGCCTCGGCAAATCCCGGAGAGGCACTGACGCAAATCCAGGCGAAAAAGGCGCGGGTGCTGGCCGCCGCGAGCAGCAAGCGCCTGGCGAGCCTTCCGGACGCGCCAACGCTACGCGAGTTGGGCATCGACGTTGTCGTAACCCAATGGCGCGGGGTCGCGGCGCCGAAGGGTCTCCCGAAGGAGGCCGAAGCGGTGCTGGTCTCTGCCTTCAAGCGGTTGTCGGATTCCAAGATGTGGCAAGAGAAGTATCTCGCAGAGAATAATCTCACTCCATACTACCTTGCCCCAGAGGAATTTCGCCGCTACCTTGAAGCTGACGCACAAAGCACACGCCAGATCCTCAAGGAGATGGATCTGATCAAGTAAGAAGGGGTGGTATGTCGCCGGCCGCGACCAGACGCCTTCCAGGGCTCATTGTCCTTACTCTTGGGATCACTGCATCCGTGCTCGCCCACCGGCTGCCGGCGCAAACCGGCTTTGGCCTGGGCCCGGCGTTCCTCCCTTTCTGGACCGGGCTCCTTCTTGCCGCATGCGGCCTCTGGCTATGTGTAAGACTTGATGAGAACGCAGAAGTCTCCTGGCCGGGCTACCACGGCATGGCGCGTGCGGGGGTTGGGTTTGTCATCCTCCTGTTCTACACGCTTGCGCTTGAGCCGCTTGGCTACCTCCTGAGCACCGCCGGGTTTCTTGTGGGCGGGATGTTGCTGTTAGAACCCAAGCGGCCGCTCTGGGCGCTCTTCCTCGGAATCGCGAGCGCATCATTTCTCATCCTCATCTTCCGCATTTGGCTGCGCGTGCCGCTTCCTGGCGGCCTCGTAGGCTGGTAAGAGACTCAGCTATGGAGGTTGTCTCCAGTCTCCTCTCGGGATTCGCCATCGCGCTTCAGCCGCTCAACCTCGTTTACTGTTTTCTCGGCGTCCTGGCCGGGACACTGATCGGTGTGCTCCCGGGTATAGGGCCGGTTGCGGGCGTCGCCATGCTCATCCCCTTCTCTTTCGGGATGAGCGCAACCACGGCCATGATCATGATGGCCGGAATTTACTACGGGGCGATGTACGGTGGCTCGACGACGTCCATTTTGGTCAATCTTCCAGGCGAATCTGCCTCTGTGGTGACCTGCCTCGACGGCTACGCCCTTGCCCGGCAGGGACGCGCGGGCGCCGCGCTGGGAATGGCGGCGTTCGCTTCGTTCATCGCCGGCACAGTGGGGGTTGTCGGACTCATGCTGTTGGCCCAGCCCGTAGCGGCCCTCGGACTGCGCTTCGGGCCGCCTGAGACCTTCGCGCTCACATTCCTCGCGCTCACGCTCGTCACCGGCCTGGTCGGCGCGTCGCCGGCGAAGGGAATCGCGGCAGCCGCCTTTGGCATGCTCCTCGGAATGGTGGGGCTCGATCCCATGTCCTCAGATGAGCGCTTTACTTTCGGCGCGCTCCATCTCGCTGATGGCCTCTCATTCATCAGCGTATCGGTCGGGCTGTTCGCGGTGGCCGAGGTGCTGGAAAGCGTAGAGCGCAATGAGCGCATCACGCTCTACAAGGAGCGCATCTCGAATCTTTTGCCGACGGCGGCAGACTGGCTCGCCTCGCGCGGCGCGCTCTGGCGCGGCACGGTGGTGGGGTTCCTGGTAGGCGTGCTTCCCGGCGCCGGCGCGACCATCGCGTCGATGCTCGCTTACGCGCTCGAGCGGCGCGTCTCCCGCCATCCGGAGCGGTTCGGTCACGGTGCGATCGAAGGCGTTGCGGCGCCGGAGGGAGCGAACAACGCCGCCACTGCGGGTGCGCTCGTACCGCTTCTCACTCTTGGTATCCCCGGCTCCGGGACAACGGCGGTCATGTTGGGAGCCCTAATGATTCACGGGCTGCGTCCTGGGCCGCTGCTCTTCGAGCAGCACCCTGACTTCGTGTGGGGGGTGATCGCCAGCATGTACGTGGGAAACGTTTTGCTTCTGATCCTCAATCTGCCGCTTGTGGGTTTATGGGCCCGGCTTCTGCGCGTGCCTCAGAGTGTGCTGCTGCCGCTGATTATGTCCTTCTCCGTGACCGGAGTCTTCGCGGTCAACAACAGCGTAACCGAAGTGGGTGTGATGCTGGTCTTCGGCGTGGTTGGCTACGCGATGCGCAAGGGCGGTTTTCCCGCCGCGCCGGTCGTGCTCGCGCTCGTGCTCACGCCGCTGATGGAGACGGCGCTCCAGCAGTCGCTCCAGATGTCGCATGGTTCTTTCGCTATCTTCTTCACGCGTCCGATCGCAGCGACGCTCGTAGTGGTGGGGCTTGCCTCGCTGGCGCTGCCGGCCGTGCGCGGCGTGGCGCGGTGGCTCCGCCCGCCGCCTGTCGGCACCCAGCCCGGATTCTAGCTATCCCGCCCGCTTACCAAATAACCAACGCTTACGCGAACACTGCGTTGATATTCCCAATTAATTTAGCTCCTCCATACCCCGGGGCGGAGAAAATGTCCAGCCCTGTCTGGAAGCTGCTCCCCAAGTTGACATAACGCTACCTTATCGGATATTGTCCCAGCCAAGTTGGAGACGTGGGCCAGTCGGTGCTTTCTGTGGGCTCTTTGGGTTCTCAAAAGCGGGTCGGCGGAAGGTCGCCGGGGGGCAAATTTGATTTCTCAGTGGCTGACCCTCAAAAGGAACTTCCAATCATTCGTTCAGTCCCTGATATCTTGCAGAAACCATTCCGTCGGAATCTCGCGGCCGAGCCCCTTTTCCTTGGCCAGCTGATAGACCCGGCCGGCGCAGGCGGCGAACTGAAGCCCCTGGGTGCCGGCGTTGATAAAAAAAGTAATCTGCCTTGGGCTGGTTCGTCCGGGAACTTTTCCCGCCTTGAGCTCCATGAAATATTTGAAAAAGTCGCCGCGGTAGTTGTCCACTGTGGGATTGGGAATTCGCGCCCGCTCTTCGGGCTGGCCGGCTATGTAGCCAACATTTCCATGCAGCCGGATCATTCCTTCGTCCATAGTCTCGACCGTATTCCGGCCCAGTTTGATCGACAGGTCGCAGCGCTGGACGACTCGCGGCCCGATCTCGCAGGCGCGCACGCAGGTGATGTGTGCCCCTTCTTCCAGCCACTCAGGCTCGTCGAAGACCGTCCGCGTCGAGTCGGTGCATGCCGCGACGATGTGGGCGCCGCGCACGACCGATTCGCGATCGCCGACCGCCTCCACGGGAATCCCCAGCTTGCCGCTCATCTCTTTCGCGTAGGCCTCGCGATGGGCCTGGGTCGGACTATAAACCTTTACTTTATTTAACTTGCGCACCTCATTGAAGGCCAAAAGATAGCTGCGCGCCATGCCGCCGGAGCCGAAGATCCCCACCACCGAGGCGTCCGAACGAGAGAGATACTTGGCCCCAAGTCCGGCGCACCCACCCACGCGCAGGTGCTGCAAAAGACCGTCGTTGATGATGGCCAGCGGCTCGCCGTTTCGCACGCTGAAGACCATGACCAAACCGCAATAGGTTCCCGGCCGGATGCAGTACTTCTCTTCCGTTATGCCGTCGGGCCAGTGAATGATGTCCGACTTCATCCGAATCGCGAAGACGCCGATCTTGCGGCTCGCCCCTTCCATCGTCCCCCACCGGTAATAGCCGTCCGGTCGCTCGCACGGAACCCACACATCCAGCCGCGGCCGGTAGACCGCGTCGCCTTTCAGCAGATCGTCGTAGCCGACCTCCAGCGCCTCGAGACAGCTCTTCATGTCGAAGAGCTGCTCCACTTCCTTGTTGTTGATCAAAAGCATAACACCTCCGACTCTCGTCTTAACTAAATGGCCAAAGAAAAAAAAGCAAGAGAGACATTGACTTTTGCGCGTCATGAAGCAATGATAAGCCCGTTTTTCATACATGGGAGGGTGGCAACGTGAAAATTCTTCGCTTCAACGATGACCGGATCGGCGTGCTCAAGAACGAGAGTAACGTCGTGGACGTGAGCGACGCGATCAGCTCGCGCAAGGCCAAAGGACCGCAGCGCGTGATGGAAGATATCATCGAGAGCTTCCGCAAATACCGGCGCAGGTTCGAGCGCATCCTGGCGGAGCAGAGCGGCGTCCCTTTGAGCAGCGTCAAGCTGCTCGCGCCGATTCCGCGGCCGAGCAAGTGCCTGGCGGCCTTCGTGAACTATCTGGACCGCCCGGATCGGAGCCTGGACACCCTGCCCAACGAATATTTCTACAAGGCCCCGGAGCTGGTCGGCCCTGAAGGGACCGTAGAGCTGCTGGACATCCCGCCGGTGGCGGTTTACCAGCCCGAAGCGGAGCTGGCTTACGTCATCGGCAAGACCGCCAAGAACGTCCCCGAGAAAAAGGCAATGGACTACATTTTCGGCTACGTTCCCTTCTTCGACATCTCCGCCAGAGGGCTCACCCGGCGGACACAGTTCCTGCCCAAAGGACAGGACACCTACGGCCCCTGTGGTCCCTGGATCACGACCAAGGACGAGATTCCGGACCCGCATGATGTGGTCGTAAAGTCCTGGGTCAACGGCCAGGCGCGCCAGAACTACAGCACCAAGTTCATGGCGCACAAGATCCCGGAGCAGATTGCGTGGATCACGAAATTCGTCCAGCTCCAGCCTGGCGACGTGATCGCGACCGGGACCTATCACGAGGGGCTCGGCCCGATCAATAACGGCGACGTGCTCGAGATCGAGATAGAAAAAATGGGCCGGACCAAATTTTTCGTCAAGGGCTCTGGCCCGCGCAAGGATACGGACTGGATGCCGGGCAAAAGCCAGCCGACACCGCCTCCCGGCGGGGGGATGAGCAGGGTTTAAGGAACAGCGAGGATAGATGATGGAAGATGGAGGATCGCCATTCTCTATTCTCTATCCTCTATCCTCGATCCTCCATCCTCGAATTATTTGTCCGACCGCAGCATGCCCCGATGCCAGGAGAGAAAAGTGTTGGAGAACAGCAAGAAGAGCTGGTTCAACAGGTATCCCAGCAGCGCTAGAGAGAGCATGCCGGCGTACATCTGGTCCACCTTGAGTCTTCGCTGTGAATCCAGAATGAAGTAGCCGATCCCGTCGCTGCTCCCGACCATCTCCGAGATCACCACCAAGATCAAAGTTATCGCGAGAGATATCCTCAAGCCGGTCATGATCTGAGGAGATGCAGCCGGGAGGATGACCTTCAGGATCGCTCTTCCCTGCGAAAGACCGAAGGTGCGCGCGGTGTGGATCAGCACCCGGTCGATATTTCTCACGCCGTCCATAGTATTGAGCAGGATCGGCCACAAGCAGGAGAAAAAGATCACAAAGACCTTCATCCCATCTCCCAGACCGAAGAACAGCATGGCGACGGGAACCACGACCGGAGGCGGGAGCGGCCGCGCGGTCTCGATGACGACCTCCAGTGCGCGATAGACGCTGTTGAACAGGCCCATGATGATTCCCAACGGGATGCAGACCAAGGCGGCAAGGAGATAGCCCGCGGCCGCTCTTCTCATGCTGCTAAGAATTTGGGCGAGGATTTCGCCGGAAAAGACCAGGGAGAAAAAGGACCTCAGAATCTTGCTCATAGGAGGAAAGAAGAGCGGGTTCAGCATCTCCGTGCGCGAGACCAGCTCCCATGCGGCCATCACGCTGAGCAGCACCAGGAAGCCGTTTAATTTCGACTCCCGACTCCAGGTCACAGCATCCCCCTGGCCGTCAAGCCCCGATGCCACGCCATCGCCTTGGTTTCCACGGCGATGAAGAGACGATTGAGCGCGTATCCCAGCAGCGCGACCACCACGATCCCCGCGTACATGTTGCTGGTGTGGAGCGATCTCTCCTCGTCGAGGATAAAGAATCCCAGCCCGCTCCCACCAACCACCATCTCCGACGTCGTCACGAGGATCAGCGCAATCGACAGGCTGATGCGCAAGCCGGTCACGATGTAAGGCGCGGCCGCGGGAAGCGCGATCCGGCGTAAAATTTTCCAGCGGCCAAGGCCGAAGGTCCTGCCGGTGTCGATGAGCGTCCGGTCGATATTTCTCACCCCGTCGATGGTATTGATAAGGATGGGCCACGCGCACGCGTAGACGGTCACCGCGACCATCATCGAATTGCCTATGCCGAGGAGCAGTATGGCGACCGGAATGATCGCGACCGATGGCATGGGACGGAGGAGCTCGATCACAACCTCCAGCAGGCTGTAAGCGAACCTGAAATAGCCCAAAATAATCCCCAGGCTGACAGCCATCGCGGCGGCCAGGAAATAGCCGCCGAGAAAGCGGCCTAGAGTGTCGAGCAGATGGCCGAAAAGCTCGCGCGCGAGCGAGGGCTGAAAGAGAGAGTGGATGACCCGGCTTGCGGGAGGAAAGTAAGGCTGGATGGCCGGAGTGAAGCGCGAGGAGAATTCCCAGAGCAGGAGCAACGCGGCGAAGAGCGCGAGACCGGAGAAATTGAATCGTCCTGAAGATTTCACTTCGCTCCCACGTTCGTGGTTCGACAAGCTCACCACCCCGAGGACAATCGAGGGGCGGTCTGCTTGTAGATCTCGTTTCTCAGCTCCATAAAACTCGCATCCGCTCGGGTCGTCAGCTGATTCCTGGGCCGGCCCAGTCGAACCTCCACTGCCTGGATCACTCGCGACGGCCGGCGGCCGAGGACATAGATCCGGTCGGAAAGATAGATCGCCTCCTCGATGTCGTGGGTAACAAACAGAATGGTCGTCCCCAGCTCTTTCCACAGCCTGAGCAAGCCGTCTTCCAGCTCGAGCCGGGTCATAGCGTCGACCGAGCCGAAAGGCTCGTCCATCAAGAGGACTTCCGGCTCGTAGGCCAGGGCCCTCGCGATCGCCACCCTTTGTTGCATTCCGCCTGAGAGCTCCCATGGATAATGGCGCTCGAACCCGTCGAGCCCCACCAGGCCGATCAAATAGCTCGCCTTCTCCTCCGCTTCGCGCGCGGGCTTTCCCTTGACTTCGAGGCCAAAGAGCACGTTCCCAAGGACCGTGCGCCAGGCAAACAGCGACTTGTTATACTCCTGGAAGACCAGAACCAGATTTCGCGGCGGGCCATCCACCTCCGCCGCTTTCACCACCACGCGCCCCGCGCTCGGCGCGATCAAGCCGGCCATGCACATGAGCAGCGTCGTCTTGCCGCAGCCCGACGGGCCCACGAGAGAGACGAACTCACCCTCGTTCACTTGAAAGGAGATATTCTCAATCGCCAGCGTGGATTCTCCGCCGGCCTGGCGATAGCTCTTGGAAAGACCCTCTACATCCAGAATCGACACTGGAGTCCTCTTTCGGAAGCCAACGCTAACGGCTAAAACGGATATCGTCAAGTCTCGGCGGGATGGGCAATAGCCTTCCGAATTTTGAATTGAATCCAAAATCCAAAATCTAAAATCCAAAATCACCTAGAGCGGTAGCGCCAGAGCTGAGGGATCGCGCGATGAATGCCGATGATGATGAGGACGCAAACGATACCGCCGAGCACCAGCGCGTTGGGCGCGCCCCATAGCTGAGCCGCGCTTCCGGCGAGCAGCGCCCCCAGAGCGTTGGTGGATTGAGCAAAGACCGTGATCAGGCTCGCGGCGCGGCCGCGCATCGCATCCGGCGCTAGAAACTGCACCACCGTGCGCCGGATAGCCACGCTGAGCGAATCCATAAATCCCAGAACCACCACCGCCACCACCGCCATCCAGAACCATTTCGAGACCCCCAGGAGCACCAGGCCGGCCGCGAAGAAGAGCGCGGCGATGATCGCCAGCGCTCCTTTGCGTCTGACGTCTCCGACCATCAGCACGGAGGCCGAGCCCAGAAGCGAGCCCGCCGCGGGCGCGCCGTAGAGCGCCCCCAAGCCGGTCGCTCCCACCTTGAAGACGTCACTGGCAAAGATAGGCAGGATGGGGCGGTAGAATCCGACCAACGTGACGCCGAAATCGAGCAAGAACAGCGAGAGGATGATTCGCTGCGCCCAAATGAACTCGATGCCTTCGATCATGCTCCCTAAACTCACTCGGCGCCTCTCGCCTTGTGGCTTGCCCGAGCTCCGCATCGCCAGAACCGCGAAGATCGCCGGAATGAAAAGGCTCGCGCTGATGAAGTAGGTAGGCGCCACGCCGGCGTGATCGATCAGCAGTCCCGCAATCGCCGGGCCGACGAGAAAGCTGCTCTGCAGGATCATCGTGGTGAGCGTGATCGCGTTCATCAAATGGGACGGAGGAACCAGACTGGGGACGATGGCCGCGCGCGCCGGCCAACTGAACACCTCGATAAACGCCGTCATCAGACTGAAGAGATAGATGTGCCACACCTGAATCGCGCCGGTCATGGTCAGAAATCCCAGAGCAAGACTCGGTATCAGGTGCAAGAAGTGCGTGCACAGGATGACCTTTTTTCGATCGAAGGCATCGGCCAGCACGCCGGCGAACAGACCGAAGACAACATGGGGCAGCGCCTGGAAAAACCCTGTGAGGCCCAACTGAAATGAAGAACCGGAAAGATGATAGACCTGGTAGAGGTTGGTGACGTTGCGGATCTGAGCGCAGGTCGAAACCAGAACGCTCGAAACCCAGATCAGACTGAAATCGCGGATCAGGAGAGAAGCCCAGGGTCTGAGAGCGACATTTCCTGTTGCTGCTCGATTCGCTGAGTCTTTTGGCCCTTCCATCCTCTACCCTGGAACTGTTTAACCCTTCAGCCCGATCTATTTTTTCTTAGCCTTGTACTTTTCGATCGCCTCCTTTAAGTCCTCATGTTCCTCACATCTTCCAAACCAAGGGCAGGCCTTGTAGAGGGTTTGCAATTCCTTCTCCGCCTCGGGAAGTTGATCCATCTCGAGATAGAGCTCCCCCAAATATTCGTGGGCGCCGCGATGATTAGAATCGATCTTCAGAGCCGTCCGGTAATACTCCATCGCGCTGTCAAACTGGCCGAGCTTGCGGTAGCTGTAGCCAAGCAGACTGTGTGCGTCCGCGTCGTTCGGCATCTCCTTGACCGCCTTCGTGAGATGTCCCAGAGCGGACTTAAAATCCTTGGCTTCAACCGCCTTCCGGCCGGCTTCGAGGTTAGGATTCTGAGGCCGCGGCTTGGGCTCGGGCATGTCGGCCCGCGCCGA
>JAHFAP010000090.1 GCA_023250495.1 Deltaproteobacteria bacterium
GATACCGGTCGAGTGCGCGCGCGGCGCGTGGGGAGAGAAAGGGATACGCCAGGACCAGAGGAGAGTGAAACTCACGCCGCTTACGACACTTACATTCTTCCTTTCGCCCACAGTTGTTATTCACACGCTTTCACGGCCGGCCCAGGCCGCTAAAGAAAGCTCGTCGCTCGAGGAGGCGAATCAGGCGCTGCACGCCATCGGTCTCAAGACGGAGCTCGATCTGGAGCGCGAGAGGTATCAGGCGCAGAAAAAAGTGTGATGCTGAACCACCTGCACCGGGATGTGAAGCTCATCATGGCCTCTCGCGGCCTGAGGGCCTTCGCCTTCTCCTACCTGAACGTCGTCTTCGCCATCTATTTAAGCAGGATCGGTTATTCCACGATCATTATCGGCGTGGTCCACTCCGTCGCTTACATCAGCGGCGCGCTTCTCACGGCGGTGTGGGGCTTTTTATCGGATCGCTACGGCCGGAAAAAAATTCTCATCTTGCTGGCGGTCCTGACGATCGTCTCCAACGGGATTTATATTTTCTTCAGCCACCTTGTCTTTATCCTCCTGGCGGTCGTGATCGCCAATGTGGGAGCGGGAGGTTCCGCCGGCGGAGGACAGGGAGGCGGGCCTTTCAATCCCGTGGAGCAGGCGCTGCTGGCCGAAAAGTGCGGGCCCGAGGAGAGAAACTGGATCTTTTCGACCAATGCCTTTGTCGGTTCCATGATGGGGTCGCTGGGCGCGTTGGTAAGCGGCTTGCCGCAGCACCTTGAACAGACCTGGGGCTGGAATCCGGTTTGGTCCTACAGGCCGTTGTTCGCTCTGACCATCCTCTTCAGTGTCGCCCTGATCTTCGTTTACCGGGCAATCACGGAAGAGCACCGTCCTGCTGAGGCGAAACGGATGATTTCCAAGCAGTCCGGCGCGTTCATTACCAAACTGTCGCTCCTGGGGATCATCGATAATCTGGGCGCCGGCTTGATTGGACCGCTGGTTTCTTACTGGTTCTTTCTGCGCTTTGGGGTGGAGCTCAAGTCGTTAGGGATCATGTTCTTTTTGTCCTATTTTTTTGCCGCCCTTTCTTTCCTGGTCGCGCCGATTATCGCGCGCCGTATCGGGGTCGTGAGGACGATGGTCTTCTCTCACGCCATCGCCTCGCTTCTGAACCTCTCCCTCGCCTTCGCTCCCACATTCCGGGTCGCGGGAATCATGTTGGTGGTTCGTTCCTTCCTGGCCTACATGGACAATCCGCTGCGCGAGTCGTTTACGATGGCTATGGTAAAGGCAGAAGAGAGAGGGTCGGCTGCCGGAGTTACGAATCTCGCCCGCGTCGTTCCATTCGGAATCAGCCCGACGCTCTCAGCCTACATGATGCAAAGTCTCTCGCTCAGTGTCCCGCTGGTGATCGGGGGGAGTTTGCAACTGATCAGCGATTTCACATTTTATTACTTCTTCCGCCATGTGAGGCCGCCGGAAGAAATCAAGGTTGCAGGGATTAAGGGTTGAAGGGTTAAAGGGGTTATTTGACATCGGTCCGGTTCGGAAATAAGTTGACCCCGATGTCAAAACTCTCAGCTATGCTGACGACGGATAGAATCTCTGGCACCGCACTTGCGTTGTTCGCGCTTGGAGTGATCTGGGAGAGCAGGAGGCTTCCGCTCGGCACGTTCCGCGTGCCGGGACCAGCCTACATGCCGGTGCTGCTGGCGCTGTTGCTGCTCATCTTCGGCGTCCTGATCGCGCTCACCGGAGGCCGCGCTGAGAGATTGGCATCCATCCGCTGGACAGAGTGGCCTCATGCGGTTGCCATACTGTACATCTGCATCTTCTCGACTTTAGCGCTGGAACGGCTGGGCTATCGCCTCACGATTCTGTTCGGCCTGGTTTTTCTTGTCAAAGGCGTCGAGAAAAAAGGCTGGCTGCTGACGGTGCTCTTTGCGCTGGCCCTATCTTTTGGATCGTTCTATCTGTTTTATACCCTGCTGCGTGTGCCGCTACCGCTCGGACCGTGGGGAATCTGAGACCGGCAGCGAAAAGACTTGATCGAGACTCATGTTAGAGACGCTGCAAAATCTCTATCTCGGTTTTTCCGTCGCGCTCTCCCCGGCCGCATTCTTGTATGCCGTCGTCGGCTGCGTGATCGGAACTATCGTCGGCGTTCTTCCGGGAATCGGCCCGCTCGCCGGCATCAGCCTGCTCCTGCCCGCCTCCTTCGGCATGGATGCTACCTCGGCCATCATCCTTTTGGCTGGCATCTACTACGGCGCGATGTACGGCGGCTCCACGACTTCCATATTGATGCGCATTCCCGGCGAGGCCGCTTCGGTGATGACCTGCATCGATGGCTATGAGATGACGCGCAAAGGACGGGCAGGTCCTGCTCTGGCCATCGCGGCGGTCGGCTCCTATATCGCCGGGACAGTGAGCGTCGTGGGGCTGATGTTGCTGGCGCCGCCGCTGGCAGCCTTCGCCCTTCGCTTTGGCCCCCCGGAGTATACTGCGCTTTTGCTGCTTGGATTGCTCGTCCTCGCCTATATGACCGGCGGATCCATCTCCAAGTCGCTGGCGATGGCCGCGCTCGGGCTTCTTTTGGGCATGATCGGTATCGATCCTATGACCGGCTTCTTCCGCTTCCATTACGGGATAGTCGAGCTTGGAGACGGCATCGGTGTCGTGCCGGTGGCCGTGGGCCTCTTTGGTCTTTCCGAGATCCTGCTTACCGCCGGTCAAGAGACTCCGCCGAAGGTCATGCAGCCCAGGCTTGCCGATCTCCTCCCGTCACGTGAGGAGTGGCGTGATTCCACCTGGCCCATTGCTCGAGGGACCGTTCTCGGATTCCTGATCGGCATCATTCCCGGCTCGGCCCACATCATCGCCTCTTTCGTCTCCTATGCCGTGGAACGTCGCGTCTCGAAACATCCTGAGCGCTTTGGCCAGGGAGCGATCGAGGGAGTGGCCGGACCTGAATCCGCCAACAATTCAGCTACATCGGGGGCGTTCGTGCCGATGCTGGCTCTCGGCGTCCCTTCAGGACCGATTCCAGCCGTCATGCTTGCGGCGCTGATGGTCCACGGAATATCTCCCGGTCCGCTTCTTATTCAGCAGCAGCCCGAGCTGTTCTGGGGATTTATCGCCAGCATGTATATCGGCAACGTGGTGCTACTGATCCTCAATCTTCCTCTGGTCGGGCTGTTCGTCAATATTCTGCGCGTGCCTTATCCCTTGCTCTATCCCGCGATTCTTGTTTTCTGCGTCCTTGGGGTTTATGCAGTGAACAGCAGCGTCGTCGATGTCTGGATCATGATCGTGATGGGAGCGCTGGGATACCTGCTGCGCAAGTTTGATTTCGAGACCGCTCCGATTGTGCTGGGCGTAGTGCTGGCGCCGATGCTGGAAATGAGCTTCCGCCAGTCACTGGCGATGTCGTCAGGCAACTATGCTATTTTTATCCATCGGCCGATCGCCGTCTTCATGCTGGGCGCGGGCCTTTTCCTTGTGCTCCTCAGCCTGCTGCCGATCTTCACCAGAAGAGTGAATTGGCGGCGACTGCTCGGACTCGCTACAAACTCGGATTTAGAAAAGGAGGATAACCGATGAATCGTCTTATCATCGTCACGTTTTCTCTTTATGTCTTCTTGGTCGCGCCGCTCCACGCACGAGCCCAGGAGGCTTTTCCCAACCGCCCGATCACGATCGCGGTTCCGTTTCCGCCCGGAGGCGTCGCCGATCTGACCGCCCGACCGGTCGCGGCCGCCATGGAAAGAGTTCTCAAAAATCCTGTGATCGTCGTCAACAAGACCGGCGCGGCCGGCGCCGTCGGCATGTCCTATGTGGCCAACAGCAAACCGGATGGGTACACGCTCCTGATGGCCCTCTCAAGCATCTCCATCATCCCCGAGGCAGACAAGCTCTTTGACCGGCAGCCTGCCTACACAATGGACCAACTTGTTCCCCTTGCCCTTATCTCTGCCGACCCCACCGTGCTCGTGGTTCGGGGCGACAGCCCGTGGAAAAGTGTCAAGGAGCTGGTTGCGGACGCGAAGAAAAGAGCTGGAGAAATCTCCTACTCCTCCTCGGGCATCTATGGCACGCTCCACATGGCAATGGAGATGTTCAGCCACGCCGCCGGCATCAAACTGAAGCACGTCCCCTATGGCGGCGCCGGCCCTGCCCTAACGGCGATTCTCGGAGGCCACGTGGACGCCCTCGCTTCGGGACCGGCCGTGGTCATTCCCCACATCAAAGCAAACAAGCTCAGGCCACTGGCGGGATGGGGCGCCAAACGCGTGGCCTCTCTCCCAGAGGTCGCGACTTTTAAGGAACTGGGCTACGACGCTGAGTTCTACATCTGGGCCGGCATGTTCGCGCCGAGGGGGACACCAGAGCCCGTGCTTAAGAAGCTCCGCGATGTCATCAGGCAGACCGTTCAAGAACCGGATTTCAAGGACGCGATGACCAAGCTTGAGACACCGATTGCCTACCTGGACGCGCCTGATTTCCAGAAGTTCTGGGACAAGGACGCCAAGATGCTCACGGATGCGGTCAAGCGCATCGGACGGATCGAGGAAAAGAAGTAGGGGATTGCCTCTTGACAAGGTTTTTGGGCTTTGATATTGGTCTAACCACCAGACAGCTAGACCCATTTATGCTTAAGGCCATTAGGAAAACGCGCATCTACGAAGAAGTGGTCAGCCAGATGCATGAGTTGATACGGGAAGGAAAATTCAAGGCTGGAGATCAGTTGCCTTCCGAGAGGGAGCTGGCTGAAACCTTTAAGGTGAGCCGCACCTCGGTGCGTGAGGCGCTGCGCGCCTTGGAGACCCAGGGTCTGGTCATCAGCCGGACCGGCGCAGGAAACTTCGTCGCCGATCTTCCCATCGAGTCTTTGGTCGCGCCTCTCGTAGCGATGCTGATTGAAGAGAAAGACGCGCTGGCGGACATGTTCGAAATGCGCAAACTCATCGAGCCCGCCATCGCCGCCATGGCCGCCGAGAGAGCGACGAAAAGAGACATCGAGCGTATGAAGGAGATCCTCGACAAGCAGCAAGACGAGGTGCAGCGCGGCTCTACGGGTGTTGAGGCCGACGCCGAGTTTCATTTCGCCATCGGTCAGGCGACGCAAAACCACGCGCTGGAAAAGCTGGTCTCAGGTCTCATGGAGATCCTGAGCCACAGCCGAGAAGAGTCCCTGCAGACTCCGGGCCGAAGTCAGGCCTCTATCGACTCCCACCGCAGGATATTAACCGCCATCGAAAAGCATGATAAGGGTCAAGCCAGAGCGGCAACGCTCTATCACATCGAGCAAGTAGAGCAGAACGTTCTTGTATCGAAGAAGACAAAGCCGGAGAGCGGTATTCCCGCGATTCCATTAGACGAGAGGAGAATTTCATGATCAAGCGGGTAGAGGTCAACTATCGAGGCATCTTTCAGAAGAACCTGGGCAAAAAGATCGGCAGCGATATCGTCATGATCGCCAGCCGCATGGGCCAGAAGGCCTTTTCCAACGGCCGGTATAGCGACTCCCCGGAGAGAAACGGGATTCCCTGCAAATATTTCGCCTTCGTTTCGCCCGATCTCCCCGAGGAGGAGCTGGAAGCCGAATGCGGCGCCAAGCTCGAGATCGACGAGACGAATATTTCGGTCGTCCTGGACGACACCATGTGCAAGGGCGTCGAGCCCTGGGGATGGCATGGCATTCGCCCGATCAATGAAAAGGTGATCAAGGACGGCTGCCTCCTCGTGGTCTCCAGGAAGAAGCCCGAAGAGCTGCTGAAATTCATCGGCAAGAAGCCTTACAACTACCGCATCGCGATCCTTGATGGTGACGCCAGTCTCGCCGGCCTTTGGGTCAACAAGGACGATTTAACCCACGAGCGGATCCTGGGCGGCATCGCGGCTATCGACCCCGCCCTGATCAGCATCGAGGCGGTGGAATCCTATCTGATGGAGAAAACCAAGCAGAAGCACCGGGCCGAGGCTGCGCGGGCGGCCTTCGAGTCGCTGCGCGCAGAGGCCAAGCCGCCCAGAGTAAAACTGGTAACACCCAAAGAGGGAATCGACTGGCCGCATGAGAAACCCGTGCTGCCCAAGTGGTTCGAGATGCAGGAGGGCGCTGTGGTTCCGGCGGTGAAGCGCGGATTCGAGGTCGGCCCGAGGGGGCAATCGAGAAACGCCATGTTCAAGCGGGGCACCACCAAGACTCAGCGACCCGCGGTCAGGTTCGATCTCTGCACCAAGTGCACCCTCTGCTGGGCTGAGTGCCCGGATGAGTGCTTCGATCCGACCAAGGATGGCTTCTACGACATCGAGTACCAGTATTGCGTCGGCTGCGGGAAATGCGCCGAGATATGCCCGGTAAAAGAGTGCATCGTGATGGTCGATGAACTTCGCTTCGAGGACGACTCGAGTCCTTATGAGCATTGGAAAAAGGACTCCAAGGACTACATCCAGTGGGTCGAAGACAAGAAAGGCAAAGACCGGGTTTCCTACCCCTTCGTAACCGGAAAGGGCATCACCGTCACCCAGGGAGAAGTGATGCCCGAAGGAAAGATCGTAGGTATTAAGAAGACCGAGGAGGCTGAACTATGAGCGTCGCAGTCGCAAAAGCAAAATCGGATCAATCGGACGTTTACGAGCGGGAAGAACTTTTAAACGGCTGCCAGGCCGTTGCCCACGGCGTGCGGCTGGCCGACGTGGACGTGATCGCCGCTTATCCGATCCGTCCCTACACCGAGGTGATGGACGCGCTCTCAAAGCTGATCGCCGACGGGCAGTTCGACGCCGAGTACATCATCGCCGACAGCGAGCATTCCCAATTTGAGATCGTCAAGCACGCCAGCTCGGTCAATGCCCGCGCCTTCGGCGGATCGAGCGGCACGGGTTGGATGTACGGCATGGAGGCGTTGGTCGTGACGGCGACGGATCGCCTGCCGCCTCTTTTCGTCGTGGGCAACCGCGCTCTGGACGATCCCGGCGCTTTCGGCGTCGAGCACAACGACGCGATGGCGGTCCGCGACATGGGCTGGCTTCTGTGCTGGGTGACGACGCCACAGGAAGCGCTCGAACACGTGCTGATCGGCTACCGCATCGCCGAGGACAAGAGAGTCAGGATGCCGATGGGGCTGGCGATGGATGGCGCCTTCCTCACCCACTCCCAGCATATGGTGAAGGTCCCGTCGCCTGAGGCCGCGAAAAAATTCCTGCCGCAGTACGATCTCGCCGAGCGTCGGCTCCATCCCGACAACCCGATCTCCGTCGCGCCGCAGATCAACGAGGACTGGGTCATGGAGCTGAGACGCCAGAACTGGGAGGCCGCCAAACGGGCGCGCGGCGTGATCAAGGAAGCTTATAAAGAATTCAACGACGTCTTCGGCGAGCGCTATTCCGCTCCCTACTATTTCGAAGAGTTCATGACCGACGACGCGGAAGTTGTCCTGATCGGCATCGGAACCGTAGCGGCTCCGGCGCGCACAGCGGTGCGCCGGCTGCGCGAGAAGGGGCAGAAAGTCGGCTACGTGAACCTGCGCTGGTTCCGGCCTTTCCCGACCGTGGAGCTGCGGGAATGCTTGAGCCGCTTCAAGGCCGTCGGCGTGGTCGACCGGGATTTTGCCCACGGCTCGCCGGACAACGGCGGCATCCTGATGCACGAGATCCGCTCCTGTCTCTACCCGGCTAAGCAACGCCCGGCGATCGTCAATTTCATGGGCGGCCTGGGCGGGCGCGACCTCTCGATTGCGGACGCGCAAAAGATGTATGATATAACACAACAGGCGGCGAAGAAGGACTCGATGGATGGCTTTGTAACCTGGATCGGTCTAAGAGAGTAAATAGGAGGGAACGATTATGTCAACTGTACCCACAATCGATTACGAGAAGATCAAAGGCGTTCACAAAGTCCCGCTGGAAGAGCTTTATACTTCCGGCCATCGCACCTGTCAGGGCTGCGAGTCGGCCACGACGATGCGCGGCTTCATCAAGGTCGCGGGTCCGCGCACGGTGGTCACGGGATCCACCGGCTGCATGTACGTGGCCAACACCTCTTACTTGACCACGCCGTGGATCGTGCCGTGGATGCACACGCAGCTCGGCGCCGGCGGCTCCTCGGCCGTGGGCATGGCGGCGGGCCTGCGGGCGCTCAAGCGCAAGGGAAAGATCAAAGACGAGAAGATCAACGTCATCAACTTCTCGGGCGATCTCGGCGCCGGCGATATGGGAATCGGCGGCATTTCCGCCGCCCTGCAGAGCGATTACGACTTGCTGATCATCATGTACGACAACGAGTCGGCCGCCAACACCGATATCCAGGCGACGGGCTTGACGACCTACGGGGCGCAGACCACATTCACGCCTCCGGGAACCAAGCACCCGATCATGCAGCGGCGCTGGAAGAAAAATGTCGCGGGCATGCTCGCCGTGGGCCATCGCACTTGCCGCTACGTCGCCACCGCTTGCGCCACCTATCCACCGACCGATTACCTCAACAAAGTGCAAAAGGCGCTGAACATCGGCGGTCCGACCTTCATCCATACCTACGACCCATGTCCCAAGGGTTGGGACTACCACCCGCGCTTTTCCCACGATCTCGGCGAGCTGGGAATCAAATCCGGCCTTTATCCGCTCTACGAGGTGGTGGACGGCCAGGTCATCTACACTTACGATGCGCGCAAGAGCGGCAAGGGAAGAATCCCTGTGAAGGATTTTCTCACTAAGCAGGGCCGCTTCGACCACTTGAAAGAGGAGCACTTCACCTACATCCAAAAGATGGTGGACGAGCAGTGGGATGAGTGGGAGATTCCGGGCGTCGCTCCGATCAAAGGAATCCTCAAGGCAAGAATCTAACCCACCACGGACCAAATCAGCTATGAAAAAAAGAGGCCCTCCACGAGGGCCTCTTTTTTTT
The DNA here is from genome assembly GCA_023250495.1 of Deltaproteobacteria bacterium. GTDB lineage: Bacteria > Desulfobacterota > Binatia > UBA9968 > UBA9968 > JAHFAP01. The sequence goes on from JAHFAP010000090.1 coordinate 8,888, forward strand.
CCTGTTGATCCCGGCAAAAAATTCCGCAGCACGGCGTCTCTTGGTTTATCGCGCCTTTTTTCGTAGAATGACTGTGTGGAATCAGTCTCGACGGTCAAAGTGAGTCGCTCCAGACAACGGCAAGTTATAGCGGCCGCCCTCTTCGCCGCGTTGCTGTTTCTAGCTTCGTTCGCCACAGCGTGGGGCTCTTCTCACTACACACCGAGGCAGCTCGCGGCCTTTGCAACGTACGCAGGAAAGACCTACTGGGTCATGGGGGAGGAGAACAAAACCCCGGCCTTTCAATCCGCTCCGTCGCCTTCGGCGCCCTCCTTTCACCCTGGAGTCAAAGAACCCTTCGAGATCAAGGAGATCGTCGGAGGCACAAAGCAAGTTCCGGCCTACTATTTCAGGGCGGCGTTTGAATCCGGCAAGGAAGGCTTCATAACCATCGGCTCCTTCCTGGAGCAGTTGAATGCTTCCTTCGTCACTGTGGACCCCGACCGGGACCTGAAGGCCAAACTCGCTAAAGAAGCTGCCGCGGAAAACAAGCGTCAGGCGTGGATCCGGGCGCAATCCTGGCCAGAGCATGTAAAACAAGCGGCGCTGAAGAGACAGCCGGTTCTGGGAATGAACCCGAAGGAGGCTGCGGCGGTCCTGGGCAAGCCCAAGAGCGTAGTTGGGATGAACGCCGCCAACCTTTTGAGGGGAAGACAGGAACAGTGGATCTACGAGGATGGCCCCGTGCTGACCTTCACCAACGGGCTCCTCACCCGCATACAGCCGAAAGAGGCCGCCAACCAATAAAGTCACATCTCGTCGGAATCCCCGGCGCTCGGCACTCAGTCCTAGCGCCGTCAGCCCCTAACCATGTCCCGGGCCCTGAGCAGGCTCCGGCTGTCCCCGCAGTCGCCGCCACCAGGGAGTGATCACGGGCATGACGAAGAAAAAGATCGCCACCGCCGTGATGACTCCGGCGATCGGCCGGTTAAAGAAAATTCCCAACGAGCCTTGCGACATGATGAGACTCTGGCGCAGCGCGTTCTCCGCCATGTCGCCGAGGACAAGCGCCAGCACGAAAGGCGCCAGCGGATAATCGAGCTTTTTGAAGACGTAACCCACCACGCCGAAAATCAGCATGTACCAGATGTCCAGCATGCTGTTGTGAACCGCGTAAGATCCGATGGCGCAGACCACGACGATGAGCGGCGTCAAGATCGCAAATGGAATGCGGAGAATCGCCGCGAACAGCGGCACGAAGGCCAGCACCATCAGCACGCCGATGACGTTGCCGGTGTACATGCTGGCGATCAGCCCCCAGACAAAATCCGGGTTTTCCTTGAATAGCAGCGGCCCGGGCTGCAAACCCCAGATAATAAGCCCGCCGAGCATCACCGCTGCGGTGGGAGAGCCTGGAATCCCGAGCGTGATCATCGGCAGAATCGCCGCGACTCCGGCAGCGTGGGCCGCCGTCTCTGGCGCCACAACTCCCTCCAGCTCACCTTTCCCGAACCGGTCGGCGTTTTTCGAGAAGCGCTTGGCGAAGGCGTAGCTCATAAACGACGCCGGAGTCGCGCCGCCCGGTTTGAATCCCATCCAAAAACCGATAAAGGAGCTGCGCACAAAGGTGCGCCAGTAGCGCGGCAAAATTTTCCACGTGTCGAGCACCACGCGCAGGTTCATCCCGGTCTTCGTCCCCTGGAAGCTCAGCCCTTCCTCGACGCTCAGCAGGATCTCGCCGATGCCGAACAGGCCGATGACGGCGATGATGAAGTCAAAGCCTTTCATCAGCTCGGTAATTCCGAACGTAAGACGCAACTGGCCGGTGACAATGTCGAGGCCGACGGTCGCGAGGGTAAAGCCGATTAGAATCGATACCAGCGACTTGAGCGGGTTGCCGCCGCCGAGCCCCACGAAACTGGAGAAAGTGAGAAATTGAATGGCAAAAATTTCCGGCGGACCGAACCTGAGAGCGATCTCCGCCAGGAGAGGGGCGAAGAAAGTGATCAGCACGATGGAGAAAAAAGCCCCTATGAATGACGAGGTAAACGCCCCCGTCAGCGCCTGACCGCCTTGTCCCTGCCGCGCCATCGGGTAGCCGTCAAACGTCGTGGCCACCGACCACGGCTCGCCTGGGATATTGAAAAGAATAGAGGTGATGGCCCCGCCGAAGAGCGCGCCCCAGTAGATCGAGGTGAGCAGAATGATTGCGGAGGTGGGGGGCATGGTGAAGGTCACGGGAAGCAAAATAGCGACCCCGTTGGCGCCCCCTAACCCAGGGAGCACGCCGATGATCGTGCCCAGCAGAATACCGACTACGGCCACGAATAGGTTGAAGGGCGTGATCGCGATGTGAAAGCCGAGTAAGAGGTTCTCGATGCCCATCGGTCAGTAGCCCAGCCACTCTTCGAGCGGCCCCTTGGGCATCGGCACTAGAAACCACTTCTCAAAAACCAGGAAGGAGCCGATCGGGATGCCGAGCGCGATGACGACGACCGCCACCCACGAGTGGCGGCCGACCCATCGCATATAGAAGCCCATGTAGAGCGCGGA
>JAHFAP010000003.1 GCA_023250495.1 Deltaproteobacteria bacterium
CACCGCAATGAGGCTCAATGGCTGGGCTAACAGCGCCGCATCCACCTGCCCGCTCTGCAGCGCCGTGAACTGAGTCGTCGAGCCGCCGACCGAAAGTAAACTGTAATCCCGGGGGTAAATCACGCCTCTTTCTTTGAGGATCTGTTTCATCATCAAAGCCGCCGCCGAGGTAAGGCCGGACATGGCCAAACGCGTCCCTCCTTTCAGATCCTCCATTCTTTTGTACTTAGGCAAGGCAATCAGGGAATAGGTCGTGCCGTTAAAGGATCCCGCGATCAGCTTGATTTCGCTATTGCCCTGTTGCCGAAGCAGGAGCAATAGATTGGGAGGCACGTTGCCAAACTGAATCGAATCGGATACCAACGCTTGTACGATTATCTCATTCCTGCTGATCACGATGATTTCGGGATCGAGAGCTTCCCGCTTAAAAAATCCCTTTTCTTTTGCGACAAAGACCGGGGCATACCCGAAGGTGGTGCTTATGATGGCGATTCTGATTACATCCTCGGCCTTCACCTCCTGAGCGCAGGCGAATAGCAGAAAAATCGAGAGCAGAAACAGTTTGCCGCGTTTCATGAGTCCAACACCTCCTTTTTCCTTTCACTTTTCGGGCGGCCGCGCAGCCGCAACTGTGAAGATTGGACGCTCTCCATTCATTGCGACGTTTCGGGAATTCTCGAAACGTGGAAGCGTCGAGGTATCGGAGCCTGACCCTCGGCTCTCGCCACCATAGGTGTCTCTTTTCCTATATCGGCCAGCCGTGCTGTGAGAGATCGACCGGGTTGCCATCCGGATCATAGACGCGATATTCGGCTTCGCGGTTGCCCGGCCTCTTCTCAATGTCCGTCACGGCGCCCAGCTCCTTACAGATCGCTCTCAAGGCAGCGACATTCTCGACCTCGAAGCCGAAATGATAGATCCCGGGCTTGAGTTGTTTCCCCTCCACCTTAAGCTCAGGGCCAATGGGTATAATGGCCAGGTTTATATGCCCGTCCGAGAGATATGTTGCCGTGCCGATCCCTTCAACAATCTTCATCCCAAAAGCGGTGGTGTAAAACCTTACCAGCCGCTCCACATTCTCCGTAAGTATTGCCAAATGGCGAAGCCGAGCCATAGATCACACCCTCCTTTCTTCTCCTTCGGTCATTTCGACGTTTCGAGAATTCTCGAAACGTGGAAATTCCACGCTCCACGAACACGAGCCACCATTCGACAAACTCATGGCCCTGAGCAATGTCGAAGGGCGAGCACGGCCTTTTTCCCGGTCGCCTCACCCCTTCTTCAAGATCCCCTTCACTTGAAGCGTCGTGGGGTCGCTGTCGCCGTAGGTTCTTACCAGCAGCGCCTCGACCTTTCTCCATACCTCCATGTAATCTTTCGCTATCTCCCTCCTCACCTCAGCCGGCAGGCTCCCGAACTCGCGCGCGATGTTATCGATCCAGTTGGGAAGATATTTCTTTTCGACCTTCTCCTCCGCGTAGAGGTAGCCCTCCAGAGAGCCCAGCCGCGCGCCGAAATCAAAAAGCGTCCGGTTCACCGACATCGAATCACGCTCTGCCATTTCACTCCCTCCCCTCTCACCTTTTTTCCAGTCTAAAATTCACTGCCTGTCGTATTGCAAGACCGGACCCTCAAACCCGAGGAGCAGAAGCAAACTGATTTGTTTAGCTACGGTCATGTTGCGCTGCAAGACGGGATCCTCGCCCCTTCTCTAGTAGTGCCGCTCACAATCACTAGGCGTCTGCTGCAGTCAGCTTCTGGTCTATGTATACGACATTCAGGAAGACGCCGTTCAAATGATCGAAGTCTTTATCGGTTGTTAGCAGCGTAGCGTTTAGTGTGGAACCTGTTGCGGCAATCCAAATATCGTTCTTCCCCATGTTCCTTGATGAAACACCATCGGGAAGCGGCTTTGTCCTATCCTTCCCTTGACTGTATGCATCAATCTCGGCGTAGCGGCGAATGATACGGTCGGTATTGATGTCGACCGAGGGGATTCGCCGTAGGATCGTTTCCAAATCTTGCCGCTTCTGTTCACCCCAGCCGAATTGGATAGCTAGGGAGTAGAGCTCGCCTTTGCTCACGACGGAGATTAACGGGATATTGGGCGGCTGCGACAAATCGAATTTCCGCTCGGCATACTGTGCGTATCCCGCCGCGCGCACATAACCAACGAGCAGTCCGGTGTCAATCAGGCAAGTAGCCACGAAAGCAGCGCTAGGTGTTCTCTAGGGCGGCAAGTAAATCCTCGATGGATTCGTCGCCAGGCCACTTGCCCCAAACTTCCTTCAGCCAACCTTTTTGCGGTTCAAATTTCTCTCTTACGTCCTTGACGAATTCGACCTCGGTCTGTTCTTGTGGCAGCGTCTCGAAAACTTCCTCACCCTCCTCCATTGCTTTGATGACCTGCGCCTCGATTAGCCGCGCCTTCCGCGATGGGCGAAAATGGACGATACCCTTGATGGTCACCTGCTTTCCCCAAAACTGGCGCATTTGTTCGACACCCAGAAATGTAGGATCAATCGTGCCGAGAAGCGATTCGCCATTGCTCAGCGCCAAATGGAATCGCCTTTTGTTGTGCTCAATCACGTCGAACTGGCCCGAAATGACGACCGCTCTGGGCTCGGGTGTCTTTGCCTTAAGCCGTTGAATCTTCTCCAGTTCGTGCTCTCCAAGTTCGAAATGCTCCAGGCGCCGGGTTACACATCGCAATTCGACCCTTTCAGCAGAATTTTTCAAAAAGGGTTTAAACTTCAGTAAGCTCTCCAGAATACCGCCGTCAAAAGCGTCGCTGTCCAGGATCTCCGAAGTTGTGTCGCGAACTGACTTGGATAGGAGAGTAAGAGCAGTATCCTCGGGTTCCGGCACGATATACCAGAAATCCTGCTGCTGGATTTGCTCTTTGGCTGTCTCCCCGAGTGCAGGTGCTTCGATGCTAAGAACAGTGGACCCTCTTTTTATTCCGGTAACCGTTAGATCTAGCGACTTCGTCAACCAAGTAGGCAACTTACCTGGTTTAACGCTGTATCCCTCAACTGCGAGCCGCAGCCCGCGCTCAGCCACCTCCACCAAAAGGTCACAAACCTCCCTTAAGGCCTTTAGCGGGATGGTTCCACTGGCCGAACCAAGTCCTGTCAACTTAAGCTGATATTTCAGCTTTTTGCCTTGCTTAGATGTTCCCAAAGCCCGCCTCGCTCTATTCCTATATCACCATCATGCCTACTTTGCGTAATCTTTTCCAACGGCATCATGAAAGCCCGAAGTGGCACGAATCCTTTCAGCTTTTCCTGCCCAGCGGTATCGGCCGTCGGACGTTAGTTGAAAGCGTTCGCGGGGGACGTTGAGTTTGCCGCGGATGGACTTCACCTTCGCCGGAATCTTTCGTTTTTTCTCCAACTGCTCCCACGGCACAGCGGGCGGAATGCCTTCGGGAACGGTTTCCGCAGAAAAGACTCCCGACCCCTTAAAAGTCCCTTAGCCAAACGGAAAAATTTCGGCGCGCACCCTGGAGTGCAACGATCTTGAATGGCCAAACCTTCCAAGCTCTGGACCCTGCAGGTTCCCCCTTACCGTGAGAAGGTCAATAAGGCATGCCTGACCCTACGACTACGAACTCTGACCCTACGAACTACCCTTTCACCGATCCTTTCAACGAAGCGCAAGGGTCCAGCAGTAGATGAGCACCGCGAGTGCCGCGCTACCGCAGGCCCACTGGACACGGAGCCCCGGTGGACGCGGCGCAACGAAGGCGATGAGAATTCCAAAGACACCGCCAAGCAGGAGACCGAAGAGATGAGCCCAAACGTCAACGCGCTGTCCTCCAGTCCCCAGCATCGCGAGAAGGGCAAGAGCTGCGGCAATGGGTACCCAGGCGCGGCGCCTGCGCACTGCTCTCCGGCGGCGCCTGGCCATGCCGAGGCCGCCG
>JAHFAP010000283.1 GCA_023250495.1 Deltaproteobacteria bacterium
CTTGCCTGAAGGCCTCGATATTATGCGCTGTAGCCGCTGGAGTGCTCGGAAGAAGGTACCCGATCTTCGCGATCTTGGGCGCCTGCTGCGCCTCGGCGGGCACGCAAAGCGCAAAGAGCATAGTGCCTAGGGCAACTCCGGTGATTTTTCTGTTCATTAGTTTGCTCCTGCTTTTTCTGACGACGTCTGACTTCTGACCTCTGTCACTTAATCACCTTGTCCGCCCGCATCAGCACCCACTGCGGAATCGTGAGGCCGATCTGCTGCGCCGTCTTCAAGTTTATCACAAACTCGAACTTCATTGGCTGCTCCACAGGTAGATCGGCGGGCCTAGCGCCCTTTAAAATTTTGTCTATGTAGGTGGCTGCGCGCCGATCTAAGTCGGCGAGCATTGTCCCATAGCTCATGAGTCCGCCAGCCTCGGTAAACCCACTATCATCATACATCGCGGGCAGGCGGTACTTCGCCGCCAGCTCCACGATCCGTTTTAGCTGACTAATGATGAGGGCGCCCCTCAAAGGGACAAGAGCGCCAGCCCGCTCTTTTTTCATGGCCGAGAAGGCATGCTCAAAATCATTCGGCCCTCTCACCTCGACAGGTTGAAGCTTGATACCCAACGAGGGAGCCGCAGCCTCCGTCTCCTTCATCCTGAGCGCAGCGCCCGGACTCACTGGCTGCCAGAGAACGGCCACACGCGACACTTGGGACACTACCTCCTTGAGCAGTTCCAGCCGTTTTCCAACTAGCTCCGAAGTGAAGTTCGCTAGCCCCGTCACGTTCCCGCCGGGCCGAGCGAGGCTGGCGACAAGCCCCGTGCCAACAGGATCAAAACTAACGCTGACAATGGGTACCGTCGTCGTCGCTTTCTTGGCAGCTTGGACTGCTGGCGTGCTCTGGGCAAAGATAACGTCGACCTTGAGCCGGACCAGGTCGGCTGCTAGATCCGGGAGTCTATCGATCTTTCCCTCGGCAAATCGCCATTCAATGACGATGCTTTGCCCCTCGATATAGCCGAGGTCGCGCAGACCCTGCCGGAAAGCCTCGATGCGGGCCGACAAAGCCGCAGGGGAGACGGTACTCAGGTATCCTATCTTGGGGGCTTTCTTTGGTTGCTGCGCGTCGGCGAGATGGGCAAAAACCAGAGCCGCAGTAGCTACTAGGAAGGCAAGAACTTTTTTGTTCACGGGTTCTCTCCTCAATCCAAAATCTAAAATCGGCAATCGAAAATCCAAAATTGTCATGCCTTCTGTTCCGCGGCCGGTTGGCGCTGCGGCAACGAAACGCAGAACTGCGCGCCGGTGGGAGAATTAGGCTCGATCCAGAAGCGGCCGCCGTGAAGGCGCACGAATTCTCGCACCACCTTCAGCCCAAGGCCAAAACTCTCGTCGGCGACTTCCGATCCCTTCCTCGCGGCCGCGCGACTTTCATCCGAGAGCGGCGAGAGCTGCTCCGGCGGAATCCCCGGGCCCTCGTCCACCACCCGGATCGCTATTTCGCCGTTCTCAGCCCTCGCCTTCAAGGTGACCTTTCCTCCACGAGGGGAAAACTTGACCGCATTGGCCAATAGATTCTGGATTACCCGGACAACTTTGATCCGGTCAGCCACCAACTCGAGAGCCGCATCCGGGCAATCCTTGACCAGGGTGATCTCCTTCTTTTTGGCCCGGTAGTGGAATTCCCTCAACGATTCATCGAGCAGCGGCGCGAGAGACAGCGCGCTTGGGCTCAACGTCAGTGTTCCTGACTTGATGCGGTGGGTCTCGAGTATGTTGTCGATCAGCAGGTTCATGTCGCTTGCCGCCCGCATGATGACGTCGACGTATTCCCACCGCCGCATGGGATCATGCAAGAAATCAGGGTCTTCCTCCACCAGGCTCGTCATGCCGATCACGTTGCTGAGCGGCACCCTGAGATCATGAGAGAGTTTGGGGATCAACGAGGCCTCGAAATCGCGCTCTTTTTGAAGCTGTTCCAAGAGCCGCTCCTTCTCCTGAGCCCAGAACCAGATGCCTACTCCGAACAGCCCCGCGCCCAACGTCAGGGAAAGATTTTCAATGAACGAGTTTTCCCAGCGCGGCTCGATGAAAAAATTATCGTAGGCATCGGCAAAGCTCCCGACGAGCAAAAGGAGAGAGCCCAAGGACAATGTCTTGGCCGATTTCCAGTGAGGCAGGACCGCGAGGTTCCAGAGAAAGACGAACAGGAAGAAAAGTCCCTCAAAAGCGGTGGTTTCCCAGTCCCTCGCCTCTTTCCATCCTGGCGAGACCCAGGAGAAAAAATAGCCCAGGATCGTCAGGCCAAGGATCAATCCCAGGCCAATGCGGAGTTCCTTTTGAACCAAATTCACGCTCAACGGACCACCTCAATCTTGGGGGTAGCAACAGCCTGGGAACTATTTTACAGGCCGAAACTATAACCCAGAAGCCTAGAGCGAAGCGGCTGCCCTGTCAACCAACATTTATAGCGGTGGAAAAAGCCCACGAAGCTCACTATATTATAAGCGTTCGCCGCGGGATAGATCATCTCGTCCATAAGGGAGGGAAGAAAAATGGCGGAAGACATTCAGATCAAACGGGAGATCTTAGTAGAGGCCGATGCGGAGACCCTGCAGAAGATGCGCAAGCAGGGCCACGCGCGCGGCTTTACGGTTTACTGCGACGAGGCGGAGCGCACGGGCGGGGAGAACAGCGCGCCGCCGCCGCTGGCCTATTTTTCTCTCTCCCTGGCCTTCTGACTGCTCACGCAGATCTCCCGGTACGCGGAGATGATGAAAACCAAAATCAACAAGGCGCGCGTCTTTGTCAAGGCGAAGTTCAAAAGCGAAGGCTCGGTCCTGGCAGAGACGGTCCAGGCGAGAAGCCCGGGCTTCGAAGCCCGCCTGGAGATCGAGTCCGATGAAGCGGCGGAGCGGGTCGCCGCGGTCATCCGCAACGCCGAGAACGGCTGCTACGTGCTGCAATCGATCCTCCACCCGGTTCCGGTCTAGCGCCAGTTCACTCTGAATGGAGCCGCATTTGATCCCGAGGCGCTTCCCAAGAAGACAGGCTTTTGACCCTCACCCATTCCCTCTCCCTAGCAGGGAGAGGGTTAGAGTGAGGGTAGTTGATGAATTATGAACCAGTGGACGGTCGAGGTCGGCGAGGAGAACTTTGAGACGGAGGTCTTGGAGCGCTCCAATCAGGTGCCCGTCCTGGTCGATTTCTGGGCGCCGTGGTGCGGCCCCTGCCGCGTCTTGGGCCCGCTGCTCGAACGGCTTGCCGAAGAGCAGCAGGGAGAGTTCATCTTAGCCAAGGTGAATGTGGACGAGAATCCCGAACTGGCGGATCTCTTCCACATCCAGGGAATCCCTGCGGTCAAAGTCTTTAAAGATGGAGAGGTGGCGGGGGAATTTGTTGGAGCCGTTCCTGAGACCGCAGTGCGAGAACTGCTCGCTCGCTTTCTTCCCTCGGAATCAGACGAGGATGTCTCTGAAGGCGCCCGGCTGGAGAGAGAAGGCAAAATCGACGAGGCGAAAGCACTCTACCTAGATATTCTGGAACGGGAGGCAACCCACGCAAAGGCCCTCTTGGCATTGGGCCGCCTTCTCCTAAAGCAGGGTGACGGCACAGCGGCGCTCAATTATCTCGAACGAGTTCCTTTGGATTGCGCGGAACGAAAGGAAGCCGACCAGGCCATCGCTCGGCAGTCGCTCAAGGCGGCAACCCATCAGGACGAGGCGCAGCTGCGCGCCGCTCTGGCTTCAGATCCTAACAACTTGGAGAAACGATTCGAGCTGGCGCAAGCACTGGCTGCGCAGGAAAGATACGAAGAGGCGCTGGCAGAGTTTCTGTCGATCGTCAAAAAAGACAGGAGCTTTCACGACGACGAGGCGCGCAAAGCGATGCTCCAGATCTTCGAGGTCCTGGGCGACGACGATGAGC
>JAHFAP010000284.1 GCA_023250495.1 Deltaproteobacteria bacterium
TCTAAATCTCACTTCGCCGCGCCCGCAGAGCCTTCGCCAACCTTGGCTTCAATCTCCTGGACGCGGACCGAAATCTCGTTGGCGCGATCCGAGGCAGGATTGTCCGTTAGATACTTTCGGTAGGAAGCCAGCGCCTCTTTGAAGTTCCCGGTGAGCGCGCTGCAGCGGGCCTTTCCGAGGGTGGCGTCTCCGCGTAGCGGACCGTCGATCTTCTCCGCCTCTCCAAAGCTCGAAACAGCCTCCTGGCACTGCCCTTTCGTTTCCTGGGTGTAGGCGAGAGAGATGAACGCGGCCTGGCGGACGATGGGCTCTTTTTTCTCCTTGCCGATCAGTTGTTGCAGCGCCTCCACTGCCTTGGCAGTATCCTGGAGCGCGGCTTGGGTGTTGGCGGTATAGAGAAGTCCAAGCTGGCTGTAGAACGAAGAGCGATAAATTTGCAGACGGTTCAATGCCTCAAGCGCTTCCTTATACTGGCCGGCGTGGTAAAAGCCGACGGCATGGGCGTATTCCGACGCGGCCAGACGGTTCTGCCGGCCGCGGTAGAGGTCCCAGCCGAGCATGATCGCGAGGATGGCGGCAAAAGTCGAAACCAACACGACGAAAGTCATCCTGTGTGTTGTAAAAAAGGAGACGCATTGCCGGGCCAGAGTCACGAACTGATCCGGCTGGCGTATATCCTTGCGGGTGATTCGTCTAGGAGCGCGAAACATTCATCCCTGAAAAGAAACTAGAATTATTGGCGAGGTGCTGAGACAGCCTCTTAAGCCGTTCGTAGGCTGTTAAGTTTTGTACTTGAAATCATCCGGAGTCATCTTCTCCAGGATCTCACCCCATTTTTCCTTTGAGACATTGGAGACGTTGGCCACCTCCGGCTCTTTGCCCTCCTCCGTCTGCTGGAGAATGCTGGAGGCCTCCAGGACGGCCTTGGCGACGTAGATCGGAGTCTTCGTTCTCAGCGCGAGCGCGATGGCGTCGCTGGGACGGGAGTCGATGGCCAGCTCGCGACCGGCGATCTTGAGATAGATCATCGCATAATAGGTGTTTTCCTTAAGCTCGGTGATTTCCACGGAGTCCACCGATCCGCCTATCTCCGTGAGGACAATCTTCAGCAGGTCGTGGGTCATGGGACGGGCCATCTTGATTCCCTCGATCTCAGTGGCCATCGCCGTGGCTTCTGAAAGACCGATCCAGATGGGGAGGTTCAGTTTGTTGTCCATGTCCTTCAGAATCACGATCGGACTTTTGGTCACCGGGTCCAAGGTCAGGCCGCCTACAGCCATCTGAATGGAGTCGTCCTTCTTTGACATGCTAACCCCCTTTTATTGCCCCGTGATCAGCTCTCCGACCAGAGAGTTGGCCGCGGCCGCGACGATTCGGACCTGAACCAGCCTGCCGGAGAGTTCCTCCGGTCCCACGAAATTCACGATTCGGTTCGTTCTCGTCCGCCCCATCATCTGCCCCCGTCCAAGCTTCGCGGCCCCGTCCACCAAAATTTCCTCGACTCTTCCGATTCGCTCTTTGTTCTTTCTCCGCGAGATTTCCGCCTGGAGCCTGAGCACCATCTCCAGGCGCCTCTTCTTCACTTCCTCGGGCACGTCATCAGGATATATTTTGCTCGCCAGCGTGTGCGGCCGCGGCGAATAACTGAATGAGTAAATTTCATCATACTCTACCTCTTGGAGAATTTCCAGCGTCCGCTCGAACTCCTGTTCGCTCTCGCCGGGAAACCCTACGATGATGTCAGTGCTGAGCGCCACCTCAGGACATCTGTCGCGCAGCCGCCGGATTCGGTCCATGTATTCCTCGCGCGTGTAGCCTCTTCGCATTCTATGAAGCACGGTATCGGAGCCTGACTGAACCGGCAGGTGGAGATGCTCGCAAAGCTTCTCCAGCGTCGCATAGGCCTCGATCAACTCCGCCGAGAGATCTTGAGGGTGAGAGGTGGTAAAGCGAATCCTCTCCAACCCTGAGATGTTGTTGATTGTATGTAGCAGCTGCGGGAACGTCAACCCGCCGGGCGAGGTCTTTCCGTAGGAGTTCACATTCTGACCCAACAGCATCACCTCTTTGACGCCCTCCGCGGCGAGGTTCTCAATCTCTCGCAGGATCCGCTCGCTCGGCCGGCTTATCTCTCTCCCGCGCACGTGGGGAACGATGCAGAAGCTGCAGACCTTGTTGCAGCCCTGCATGATCGTCACGTAGGCTTTTGCGCCCTGCACCGCCGGTCTTGCTTCCGGATCTTCCATGTAGGAAGGATCGCGGTAGAAAGCGATCTCCACCGGGCGATCTCCCAGCGTCTCGGCTTGCTGCACCATCTGGCCGAGCTTGTGGATGTTGTGCGTCCCGAAGACGAGATCGAGATACGGAACGCGGCGCAAAAGCGCTTCCCCTTCTTGCTGCGCCACGCATCCGCCCACGCCGATGATCAGCTCCCGCTTCTTTTCTTTAAGCTCGCGCCAGCGACCCAGGGCGCTGTAAACCTTTTGTTCCGCCTTCTCGCGCACGCTGCAGGTGTTGAGCAGGATCAGGTCGGCATCCTCGGCTCGGTCCGTCGGCGCGTAGCCCGCCTGGCCCATGAGCCGCACGATGCGCTCGGAGTCATACTGGTTCATCTGGCAACCGTAAGTCTGAAGGTAGAGCCGCTTCATGCCATGATCCGATCGATGACCTTAGAGAGCTGATGGATGCTCCGGCACTCCTCCACCACGCTGCAGTGAGGCTCATACCGGGCCATCTCGCTGTCACCGTAGCCCCAGGTCAACCGGCTTTCCGGATTGAGCCAGATGAGCTGCTTGGCCTTCTGCCGGATCTCCTTGAGCACCCATTCGTTGGCGCGGTTGTAGTTGTTTCTCCCGTCGCCGATGATCAGGAATGTGGTCTTTGCCGTGACCGCCGCCCAGTGATTGCGATAGAATAGCGCGAAAGCGCGCCCGAAGTTAGAGTGGCTGTAGACGTTGACCACGTCGCCCCGGAGCGCCATGTCGATGGCTTGATGGATCTCGTTTTCCTCGAAGAGGCGCGTGACCTCGCCGATATCGCTCACGAAGACGAAGCTGCGCACTTTGCTGTAGAGATCCTGGATCGAATAGACGAACTGCAGCATGAAGCGGGAGGCGTTCAAGACCGAGTCCGAAATGTCGCACAGGACGATCACCTGGGGCTTTTCCTTTTTTCTGCGATCCAACTGGATGCGGAACGGCACGCCTCCGTACTGCAGGTTCCTGCGGAACGTGGCGCTCACGTCGAGCCGCCCCCGGCGCGCCCGCCGACGGCGCAGCGAAAGCAGATTCTTAAAGCGCCGCGCCAGGCGGATGACGACCTCGTTCATCCGGCGGATGTCCTCCTCGGTATAGTAGGCGAAACTCTTCTGCGAGAGATAGTCGAGCCGCTCTCGCTCGGAGAAGGCCGCGTCCTTTTTTTGCGTCTCTCTCTGGACCAGCTCGCGCACCAGTTGGAGAAGATCCCGAAACCTCTGCTCCGCGTAATCGGAGATTTTCTCTACCGTCTCTGCGTTCGCTCCCATGCGCGCAAGCATGGTCTTGAAATTATCAATCTCCTCTCTGATCCCGCTCAGCCCGATCCGGCCCGCGATCCTTTGCGAGAAAACCAAGCCCTGCCCTGGATTCCGGCTCAAGCTGAATTCCGCCTCAGCGGCATCGCGCAGCAAACGCTCTACTTCGCCCATATCCCCGGAGAGCAAGGCGCGGGTCAGCCGGGAGATCTCTCCGTCAAGGCTGTCCAAAAACCTCTGGATCCGCTCGAGCATCTCCTGAAACTGCTCGGGGGCGAGCCCCAACTGCTGCATGAGATTCCGTTCCAGCTCGCGGGAGCTTCCTCCGAGCCCGAGGAAATAAAGATCGAAAAGCTCGTCGAAGGTCTTGGTGTCGATGGAGCGCTTGATCAGCGAGGCGCGCAGAGC
>JAHFAP010000091.1 GCA_023250495.1 Deltaproteobacteria bacterium
GAGGATGGAAACGGTGGGGAGACCTATCAGCCCAGACGACGAAGTCCGGCTCGTCGACGAGAACGACCATGAGGTGGCGCCGGGCGAGGTCGGCGAATTTTTGGCGCGCGGTCCCTACACGCTGCGCGGCTATTACGGTGTGCCGGAGTATAATGCCAGGGCATTTACGACAGACGGCTTTTACCGCTCAGGCGATTTGATGCGGCGCCACCCGTCGGGGAATTATCTCGTCGAAGGGCGCAAGAAGGATCTGATCAACCGGGGTGGTGAGAAGATCAGCGCGGAGGAGATCGAAAACCTCATCCTCGCTCACCCCGCCGTCCAGAACGTGGCCTGCGTGCCGATGCCCGACCCGATCCTCGGCGAGCGCATGTGCGCTTGCGTGATTCTACGGAGCGGTTGTACTTTGACTTTGGTGGAGCTGGTAACTTTCCTCGCCAAGGAGGAGATCGCGAAGCACAAGCTGCCCGAGCGGTTGGAGGTCATGGACGACTTTCCTCTGTCGCCGCTCGGCAAGGTGTCGAAAAAAGATCTGACAGACAAAATTGCTCGAAAGCTCAAGGAGGAAGGCAAAATCTGATTCGCCGCTCACGGTTGAAATTATGATCGGCTCTCCTTACCTACCCTTAAGAAAGTGGCTCGGGCACTCGGAGCGGAAATCGAGATCAAGCTCTCCGCCGGAGAACTTGATCGCGTTCTTAAGACTGTTGAGTCGTAGAAGTCTGACCTTGAATCCCGGACCCTCATTCCGCTCCGGCCCTTTTGGGCAGCATCTCAACGGGCGTCTGGCGCGGCCCCAGGCTCTCGTAGTACCCGTCGGTCTCCGGGTTGTATCTGCCCTGATTGAATCCGCCTCCCTTCTCGCTGCGGATGATTATGGCAACCGTCCTTTGACCGACGGTCACCTCCGTGTGAGCCTCGTAAGGCTTCACGAGATCGATCTCTCCGGGACCGACAAGCTGATCGGTGCTCTTCCGGATCTTGGCGTAACCCGGCTTGGAGCGATCGTCGAGTCGCTCGTACCGCTCGATGCGCTCGCGCCCGTCGAGCACTCCGTAGAGCGTGTAGATGTGGGCGTGATCGTGAATGCGCGCGCGCCCGCCTTGTCTGGCGCTTCCCTTCGTTAGGCCGTTGATCGCGAAGCCGTAGTCCGGGTCTTCATAGAACAGCAAGTTTTCGGCCCGTCCGTCCGCCGGGACACAATCCGGCCACGACTTCGACGCCTCCAAGACCTCAGGATCAGCAAGCAGCTCCGCCAGGATCGGCGACAGCGCCGTCCACCGCTTGTCCAGGTCCGATTCCTTCGCGAACAGTTCACGCGTCTTGCTGATGAATCGCTCAAGTGCGTTTTGCGTCTTCGTTTCCCCGCTCATAGAATCCTCCTTATTTATCGACCGGCTGCCGGCTACCCTCGACATGTGCGCTCCTCGCTGCATGCGGCACATCGCTCACTGAATAAAAGCGAGCGCAGTTGTCCCAGAGAATCTTGCGCTTGTCATCGTCAGACAGCGGCAGCTTGAGAAAGCATTCCACCGCCTCCGGGTACCTCGCGTCGCCATGAGGATAATCGGTGGAGAAGACGAGCTGATCGCTGCCGAACTCCTCGATCATGTAGCGCGCGGGACCTTCGTCCGGCTCCACGGACACGTAGCACTGACGCTTGAAATAGTCGCTCGGAGCCATCGTGAGCTCCGTCATGAACACGTCGCCCTCGCGCTCGTAGCCTTCATCGAGGCGCCACAGCAACCACGGCGCCCAGGAACAATTGGCCTCGAGGAACGCGACTTTGAGCTTTGGGTGGCGCTCGAGGATCCCGCCGGCGAGAAAGCTGCCGAGGCCGAGCATCTGCTCGAACGGCTGGGCATAAACGCGCCGGAGCCCGAAGTTCGGTTCAAAGTGCTCCGCGCTCTGCCGCGAACGTGACCGCGTGGCCTCATGGAAGCCCAGAGGGATATTGAGTTCTTCCAGCGCGTCCCACAGCGGCTCGTAGTACGGGTCGTGCCAGTTTTTGCCGTTCACGATATTGGAGCGCAGAAACACCGCGCGAAACCCCAGCTCCTCGACTACTCGATGCGTTTCCGCAACGGCGTCCCCGATGTCGAAAACGGAGAGCATACCTGCGCCAAGAAGCCGCGTGGTGTCCGCCTGGCAGAAGTCGAACAGCCAGTCGTTGTACGCCCTGGCGATGGCGGCGGCGAACCGTGGGTCTCTATCGGGGTGGGTGAGCACGCTCAACCCACGGCTGGGGAACAACACCGCGACGTCGATCCCCTCCACGTCCATCGCCTCGAGCTGGACATCGGGCGTCCACCCGCGCCGGGCGTGGTCTCGGTAGAGCTGCTGGTTCCGTTCGTAGTTGTGACCCCGATGCGGGGTCGCGCCGGTGCTTCTGCCGTTGGACCCGCCGTCCGGAAAGATCACGCCCAGGTCGCGCACGTTATCGGAGGTCCTGCCGCGCGGCGCGATGGAGCGGAACTCCGGGGCGATGTAGCGCTCCCATAGGTCGGGAGGCTCCATGATGTGCATGTCGCTATCGAACACTTTGAAACCGTTCTTCGCCATTGGCTCCTCCTTCCGATTCCCGCTCCAATCGCGGCGGTTCCATACAGCCTCATGGCCAGCTCTTGAGAGAGCCCACGCTACCCGGGAGGCATTCGGCTGAACCGGATCGGTATTCCGAGCGTATGCCGGTCAACTACGAGTTGTCAATCCGCCAGGCCGCGCCGGCGCAGGATCTCTCGGTAGATGCCGAGGTCCACGGCATCGGCGATCTGAGATGGCAAGGGTCAGGCATGCCTTATTGACCTTTTTTCTTCGCCGAGAGACCGGGCCGGAAGAATCTGACAATCGCCTCTTTTCGTTTCAGCGTCTCTTGAAACTGGGATCGACCGACGCAGGTCAGGCCGGCGCTGCTTTGGAGTGCCCGCAAGCGAGATGCGGCGGTGGCGATGTCGAGGCGTCCCGTGGTAACGGTGTCCGGATTGCAAAGTTGCATTCTTTCACGCCGCAACGGGTTCAACCCTTCTCCAGCCTTTCGACTCTTTTGCTGCATGCCAAAGATCATAGTTCTGCTGAAGGTTGAGCCAGAGGTCTGGTGTGAAATTTGTAGAATTTTCGACTTAGCAAGGGCTATTTGGGGTGAGGCCGGATAGAGTGGATGATATAGGTGTCGCCTTCAATGGAAAAGTAAAAGCGCCACCCTCCATTTACTCTGACCTGCCAGATGCCTCGGGTTTCATCGTATTTCTTGGCCCGGAGGGAAGGGTGACGTAGGTTTTGCAGAAGGAACTTAAGCTTTTGGTCAAAGGCCTTCTGGATACGGGCAGGAGCTTCGGCGTAGAGCCGCAAAAACTGGGGAGTGAGATAAGGCCGCATTAAGCAGATTTTTTCTTCAGCCTTTTTGCTTCTCTGTGCAGAAACCGGATGGCTTCCTTGGCAGACTTAAAGGGGCCATGGCCTTTACCTTCTCTGAACTCCCGCAGGGAAATAGCAATATCTCGGTCGACCGCGCTTTTGGGGATGAGGGTGATCTTGTTTCCGTTGACCTTTGCTTCGAGTACATCACCAACGGCAACACCCGCTTTGTGGCGAACTTCGGCGGGCAGAGTAACTTGATATTTCTCTTTGACTTTGACTAAAGCCACAGCGGATCCTCCTAGATTAGAAAGTAAGAACTTTGTCTAGAGTTAGTATAAGCTGAATGTAAGCTTTGTCAAACCTTTACAGAGCCTTGACACGCAAAATTGCTGAAGGCTATTCTCGCTTGCTAGCATTGCGTAAAAGCTCAAGGAAGAGGGCAAAATCTGAGAATCATCGACCTTCATTGCTATCCCAACACGGAGCCCTGGATCAAATCTCAGGGGCCTTACGTGGAAGCGCTGGCGAAATACTGGAACCGCGTCTGGACGGGCAAGACCGAGGCGGAGGTCATAGAGGAGTTCAAAAAAGCCGGGGTCGAAGCCGTGCTCGTGGCCTTTGACATCGAAACCGTCACAGGGACGCCGCCCTGCTCAAATGATTACGTCGCAAAGATGCGCGATAACAATCGGGGCATCGTCTTACAGGCATGGGCGGCGGTGGACCCGTTTAAAAGCGAAGCGGCGATAGAAGAAGCCAAAAGAGCAATCCGTCAACTCGGCATGCTGGGCTTTCACTTTCACCCGATCATGGGCCACTTCTCCGTCGATGACCGGCGGATTTACCCATTATGGGAGACGATCAACCAGCTAAGAGTTCCGGTCATGATCGACGTCGGCACCACAGGCATGGGCGCCGGCATGCCCGGCGGGTTGGGCGCGGTCATCAGACACGCGCACCCGGCCGCGATCGATCAGCTCGCTGCTGACTTCCCGAACCTAAGCATCGTCGCCGCGCATCCGGGATGGCCCTGGACGGAGGAGATGATCGCCGTCGCCCTGCACAAGGGCAATGTCTCGTGGGAACTATCGGGCTGGGCGCCTAAATATTTTCCTGACGCGCTGAAGCGCGACGTCAAGGGCCGGCTTCAGGACAAGATCATGTTCGGCAGCGACTATCCGAGCATCCCCTATGATCGCCTCTTCCGCGAGTGGAGGGAGTTAGGTTACTCGGATGAGCTGATGGAGAAGATCTTTCACTCCAACGCGGAGCGAATCCTGGGCCTATAGCGTTCTCCCCTCTTCATCCTTCCGCTTTCAGACTTGCTTCAGCACCCTCCTCCAAGTGACCGGCGGCTTCCGCCTGGGCAAGGATCTCATGGATGGTCTGCACCAACTTGCGGGCCGCCTCCGGAGTCAACTCCACGGCCACTCGCGCCCCCGGTCCCTCAGTCTCGTTCACAAAGTCGATGTTCAGCGCATGTTCCATCCGCACATGGTACGGATGGTCATACGAAACGTTGAGCTGGCGCACTTCGAACCACCCATCTTTCCCTTTTCCGCTGCCGTCGATCTCAACCTGCTTGGCAATCATCGTGCACATGTTTCTCCTCCCTTCCGTGCGCCGCGATCCGCCTAGCCCTTGAGGTGCTTCTCGCAGAAGACAAATATCTTCTTCCAGCCGTCCACCGCCTGCTCCTGCCGGTAGGCCGCCCGGTCATAGTAAAAGAAGCCGTGGCCCGCCCCGTCATACCTGTGAAACTCATAGTTCTTGCCGTGCTTCTTTAATTCTTCCTCGTGCTTGTTCACCTGCTCCGGCGAAGGGGCCTTGTCGTCGTTGCCGAAGAGCCCGATGAGCGGGCACGAAAGATCCTTCGTGTAGTCGATCGGCGCGACCGGCTGCTTGGCGGTAAGCTCTTCCTTCGACGCCACCACGCGCCCGCCCCAGCACTCCACGGCCGCGTTGAAGCCCTTCAGACGACAAGCCGCGAGAAAACCGTGGCGGCCTCCGGAACAGGTGCCGAAGACGCCTATCTTGCCGTTCAGATTGGGAAGTGTGCGCAGGACCTTCATCGCCCCTTCAAGATCGCCCAGGACCTGATCGTCCGGCACGCCGCCGGCCGCGCGCACTTTCGCGCCGACGTCTTCGGGCGTTCCGTGACCGTCGCGGAAATAGAGATTCGGTGAGATCGCCGCATAGCCGTGGTGCGCGAACTTGCGCGTGCACTCCCGGTACCATTCGTCCCATCCAGGCGCATGGTGGATTATCACCATTCCCGGAAAGGGCACATCACCCAGCGGCTTGGCGAAGTAGGCGTTGATCTTGTCCCCCTTGGCCCCCTGCATGGTGACGGTCTCCGCCAGCATGCCTTCATACATATTTGTCTGATACATAGCTAACCTCCATGGTTTATTTTTTTCAGACGCAGACTAGTCGGCTTGCGATCTTAAGTCAACCCTCTCGGCCTATTTTTTGTCGTTTTCTATCTTTCATCCTTCTCATCCCGTCTCCGTGGCCGCTCTGTTTGCTTGAGGATCTTTTTGCGCAAGCGAACCGATTGGGGCGTGACCTCCACCAGCTCGTCGTCGCCGATCCATTCGATCCCCTCTTCGAGCCCCATCTCACGGTGCGGCGTGATCAAAATATTCTCGTCGCGGCCGGCCGCGCGGACATTGGTCAACTTTTTCTCGCGGCAGATGTTGACGTTGAGATCGTTGTCGCGCGAGTACTCGCCGACAACCATGCCCTCGTACACGCGCGTCCCCGGAGCGATGAACAGCGCGCCCCGCTCCTGGAGATGAAAGACCGCGTAGGGGGTGGTCAGACCTTCCCGATCCGCCACCATCGCGCCGTTGCTGCGCGCCTGAATCGGCCCGTGCCAGGGCGCCCAACCGTCGAACAGCGCGTTCATAATGCCGGTGCCCCGCGTGTCGGTGAGGAAGCGGGAGCGGAAGCCGATCAATCCCCTCGACGGCACCGAGAACTCGAGCCGCGCGCGTCCGGAGCCGCCGTGAATCATCTTCGTCATCTTGCCGCGCCTGGTCGCGAGCAACTGGGAGACGATCCCGATGTGTTCCTCCGGGATGTCGATCGCGAGCATCTCCACGGGCTCGTGGACAGCGCCATCGATCTCCCGCGTGATGACCATCGGCTTGGATACCTGCAGCTCGTAGCCTTCGCGCCGCATCGTCTCGATCACGATCGCGAGCTGAAACTCGCCCCGGCCGGTCACCTTGAAGGCGTCCGGCGAGTCCGTTTCTTCGACGCGCAAGCTCACGTTCTTGCGCTGTTCGTAGACAAGGCGCTCGCGCAGCTTGCGCGAGGTCACGAATTCTCCCTCGCGGCCGGCCCACGGCGAGTTGTTGGCGCTGAAGATCATCGCGATGGTGGGCTCATCCACACGGAGTGGAGGCAGCGGCTGCGGATGTTCGCGGTCGGTGATGGTGTCGCCGATTTGGATCTCCTCGATTCCCGTTACAGCAACGATGTCGCCGGCGCCGGCCGATTCGAGCTCGACCCGCTTCAGCCCGTGCCACCCGAAGAGCTGCGTGATCTTTACCGGCTGCATCCGGCCATCCGCGCCGCAGAGGGTATACCACCCAGGGCTCAACGTGCCGCTCTTCAACCGGCCGATCGCCAGACGGCCGACGTAATCGTCGTAGTCCAGGTTGTTGGCCTGGAATTGTGTCGGAACCGAGGGATCCACCAGCGGCCCCGGCAGTGCCTGGACAATCGAGTCGAACAAGGGTTTTAGATTATCCGACGACCGCCGCAGATCGCGCGTCGCAATGCCGGCGCGGGCATTGGTGTATACCACGGGAAAATCTACCTGCTCCTCAGTGGCGTCGAGATCTATGAACAAATCGTAGATCTCGTCCAGCACCTCGGCGGGCCGGGCGTCGGCGCGGTCGATTTTGTTGATGCAGACGATCGGCGGCAGTCCGGCTTCGAACGCCTTTTTCAGGACAAAGCGCGTCTGCGGCAGAGGCCCCTCCGAGGCGTCGACCAGCAACATCACTCCATCCACCATCGAAAGCGTCCGCTCGACCTCCCCACCGAAGTCGGCGTGCCCCGGCGTGTCGACGATGTTGATCTTAACGCCCGCGTAATGAATGGACGTGTTCTTCGCCAGGATGGTGATACCTCGCTCGCGCTCCAGGTCCAAAGAATCCATGACGCGCTCCATCACCTGCTCGTTGGCGCGAAAGATGCCGCTCTGGTGCAGCATGGCGTCCACCAGCGTGGTCTTGCCATGGTCCACGTGGGCGATGATGGCGACGTTGCGGATGTCGCCGCGACGATTGTGCGTGCTCTGGCTCATGGACCCTCTGCGAACCCTGTAGATTCGACGGATAACTCATCGATGGCCCCCCGGCAACGACGTGGAAAGGGTGGAAAAGCATGCCATGCGCCCGTTTGCTAGATCGAGACCGGGGTGATATGGTGAGTCGTTCTTTAGAGCTTGCCTTTTTGCCACCTTCGAAGAGCCTCCGAGCTTTAAATGAGCCGGAGGCTTTTTATTTTAGTGTAAGGAGGGGATATGTCAGAGACAAGAGAGGAAGTCAAACTGCAGGACGGAACACTGATTCGGCATAAGGTCGTAGGGTATGAAGGGCGGATAGACGGCACCACGGCGCTGAAGATCTGTTTCACTCAGAAAGGAGAGTCGCTGGGGAATTCCAATACCAAACAAATGTTCCAATACCGCGTGCTCGTTGAGGGCGAGATCATGCGCCGGATCGCGCCGGTGGAGGATATGGAAGTTTTGGAAGGGGTCATGGAGATCGTCTGCCCTGGTTGTCACTCCCCCTTCCGAAGCAAGCCTGGCCGCGCGAACAAACCCGGGGGCCGCTGTCAATGCGGCGGATGGATCTGTCCTTTCTGCTCAACTTGCCAGGATACGGCTCCCTGCGCTAAACAGCGCCTACGGCTGGCCAGAAAGCTGGCCCCGAAGAAAAAGGCCAGAAACAGTTGAAATGAGGAAGAAAAGGAAGTAGAGTGTAGTTTCCACTTCAGTATAGGGCCTCCTGAAATAGGAAAAGACAAGAGCTGCAGGCCCAGTCAGTCTCTCCTTGCGAAACGATGCCTAAAGGATAAACCGACCAGAGCGTGGTTCCTGTCATTAAGTTCTCCATGTTCTGCTCCTCTTAGCGGTCAGCTTCTCAGGGTCAAAGACATCAACATTCTCTCAAAGGAGGAGAACATGGGAAATAAATTATATGTTGGCGGTCTGCCTTATTCGGTAACGGAAGGGCGACTGCAGGAGATCTTCGCGGCGCACGGGACCGTGGAGTCGGCCAAGGTGATCTCGGATAAATTCACCGGCCAGTCACGGGGCTTCGGCTTCGTGGAAATGAGTTCCGGGGGCGAGGCCCAAAAGGCAATCGAGGCCCTGAACGGCACGCAACTGGACGGGCGCACCCTGGTGGTCAACGAGGCCAAGCCGATGGCAAGCCGCGACGGTGGCGGGGGTGGTCGAGGAGGAAATAGAGGCGGCGGTCGCGACCGCTGGTAGACTTCTCGTTCTTGAACAACCAAAAGGGGGCAACGGGTCGGTTTGCCCCCTTTTTTTATCTTGTGGGTAAGGTCTAGGGATCTGTACGGCCCGGACTTGGTAGAAGCTGTATTTCTCTCTCTTCCCGACTATGCCTTCCAGCCGTGCACCGACACGTCCACGAGCGTGCCCACGGGATCATGCACGCCCATTTCAGCAAAGCGGCCGTCCCGTGGCTTCGCCCCGGCCTCTCCCTTCGCGCCCGAGGCGCTCGCTGCGCGGAGCGTTTCCTCCATGTCCTCCACCTGAAAGCCAAAGTGGTCGATGCCTTCGCGCTCGCCCCGGGCTGGAAGGATCGCGACATTGATGTAGCCGTCCAACAGGTAAATGGCCCGGCGCCCATCGTCCCTGGCGGGCCCGCGCCAGACCTCCGTCAGCCCGAATGTCTTCTTGTAGAAGTCGGCTGTCTTCTCCTGATCTTCCGCCTTGATCGCGATATGCCTGATCTTAGCCATGGACAGTTCCCTCCTTTTATTTGTACAAACGGTCTATGAAGCCGCTCTTTTTGATCTCATCTAGAATGCTTCGATCGACGAAATGAGCGACGTTCTGAGATTTAGGGGCATTCACCTGCTCCAGCTCCGAACGCAGACCGACGTCATCCGGGTAGGGCGTCGCCTCCAGATTGTCCTTCAGGTCATCAACCCAGGCGCTGATCTGTTGCTCGTTGAGTCCGCGCATATATTTTTGCAGGATGCGCGTCGTGCCCGCTTTATTGGTCTTGAAGTAGTGGATCGCCTCCACGTAGGCCTGGGCGAAGCGGAGCACGGAGCCCCGGTCGCGCTTGAGCTTGCGCTCTGTGGTCGTCAAGGGTCCGTCGAGCCCGGGAATACCCAGCTCCCGGGCGCTCGCCCCTTTTAACTGTCGCGCCTTACCCTGGAACACAAGGAGCATCGCCGACTCGCCTAGAACACCCACCTCGATTCTCCCCGCCTCGAGCGCTTGAGTGACTCCGGGCGTCCCGCCCATCTGCAGGACCGTGACGTCCGTCTCTTTAAGGCCGACCTTTCTCAGCGCGGTGCGCAGAAAGGTGTCGCCGGCCGAGCCAAACTGGGTCACGCCGACGATCTTTCCCTTGAGCTCCTTAAGACTATTGAGCGTGGAGTCCGGCTTGACCACAACCCGCTGTGAAGGATAGCCGGAGGGAGACGCGAGCATCACAATGTCGGCCCCCTGCATCCGCGCGCGTAACACCGCCGGCGTGCCAGCGACGATGTAGTCGAGATCGCCCGCGATCAGAGCTTGCACCGTGCGCGGACTCCCGGGAACAAGGACTATATCGGCCGTAAAGCCGTATTTTTCCAACAGTCCCGAATCTCGCGCGATCCAGAACAGACCTTGGCCGGGGTTGATCGCGACGTAAGCGAGCGTGACCTTCTCGGCGGAAACAGAGACGGGCGCCCATAGAAAAAGGGCTAGAAGTAAGAGGCGAGCGGACTGCATACCGGAAAACTAGCGCGACGAAATGAGCTTTGTCAACCTTCCTCTCTACTTTTGCGTTTTTCCGTGTTATTGACATCCCCGGCGAACATCCACTACTTTCGGCCGTAGGCGCTACTCGGAAGCCATCTCACTAAAAAACGCAAAGGAGATAACAATGGCACTCGATTTCGTCACCAATCAGGAGATCATCATGCAGGCGCGGCGCAACCTCAGCCAGAATGTCTGGAATTACCTGACGGGCGGCGCCGAGTCCGAAACGACGATGCGGCGCAACCGCTTCGGTCTGGACAGCCTCGCCCTCCGGCCGCGCGTCCTCGTCGATGTCTCCAAGATCGACGCCTCGACGACCTTTCTCGGTCACAAGCTCAGGATCCCGGTCATGTTGGCGCCCATCGGGTCGCTGCAAGCGCTTACGCCCGAGGGCGGCGGCGCCGTCGCCAAAGCCGCTCAAGAATTCGGCACGGTCAATTTTGTCAGCTCCGTGACGCAGCCGAGCCTGGAGGAGATCGCGGCCGCCGGCCGGAACCCAAAAATATTTCAGCTCTACGTCCAGGGCGATATGAAGTGGGTGGAGGAGCTCCTGGCGCGCGTAAAGAAGGCGGGTTACGACGCGCTTTGCCTCACCGTGGACACCGCTCTCTACGGCCGGCGCGAGCGGCAGATGATGGACCGCTGGCTTCCACCGAGCCGGCGGCAAACGGGCTACGAGCATCGGGCGGCGCTCACCTGGGAGACGATGGACGCCATCAAGGCAATTGGCGGTCTCCCGTTTATTCTAAAAGGGGTAGCCACAGCCGAAGACGCGGCGATCGCCGTGGAGCACGGAGTCAAAGCGGTCTATGTCTCCAATCACGGCGGGCGCCAGCTCGACCACGGGCGGGCCACGATCGAAATGTTGCCGGAGATCGTCGAGGCGGTCGGCGCCAAGGCCGAGATTGTCTTGGATGGCGGCATCACGCGCGGGAGCGATGTCGTGAAGGCGATCGCTCTCGGCGCCAGGGCTGTCGC
>JAHFAP010000285.1 GCA_023250495.1 Deltaproteobacteria bacterium
CGGCCCGCGGCCGTCGATCGGCTCTCCCAAGGCATTCACAACCCTGCCCACGAGCGCCTTACCGACCGGAACCTCAGCGATGCGACCCGTCCGCTTGACCGTGTCGCCTTCTTTGATGAGGTGGGTCTCGCCAAAGAGCGCCGCGCCGACATTGTCTTCCTCTAGGTTGAGAGCGAGGCCGTAGATGCCGTGAGGAAACTCCAGCAGTTCTCCTGCGGCCACTTTATCGAGTCCGTAGATTCGGGCGATGCCGTCACCGGTGGAAATTACCGTGCCGACCTCCTGGACCTCGACGGCTTTATCGTAGTTTTGGATCTGCTCTTTAATAATCCGGCTGATCTCCGCGGTGCCTATCTCCATCCTTGCCTCCCTAATATCCGCGCTCGACGCGCTGTTTCATCTTCTCAAGTTGGGTGCGCACGCTTCCGTCATAAATCTTGCCTTCCAGTTGAATGACCAAGCCGCCGATCAAACTCGGATCGCTCTCCTGGTGCATGACTACGTGCTTGGCGGAAAGCTTCTCCAGCGCCTCTCGCAGCCGTCTGAGATCGTTCTCTTCCAGCGGGCTCGCGGCGATCACCCGCGCCTCCACCTGCCCTTTCTTCTCGTCGAGAAGGCGGCGGTACCGCGCTACAATAGAGGGGAGAAAGACCAGACGATCACGCTCGAGCAAGAGGGAGAGAAAGTGAATGACCAGGGGAGAGAGCTGTAAATTGCCGGCCACCTCAGCCACGATATTCTTCCGGCTCTGAACGGCGAAGGCGGGATTATTGAGGACGCTGTTTAAGACAGGGTTCTCAAAGACAGCGACAAACCGCTCCATCTCATGGCCACCCTCTTCTTCTCTGCGCTCCTCAACCGCTAGTTGGAAGAGAGCCCTGGCGTAGCGCCGACTTAAACTCCCCGCGATCATCGGACCTCCCCAACCTCGCTCAGGAACTCGGACACCATTCGCTTCTGGTCCGCGGCGCTCAGGTTATTCCGAACGAGCTTCTCCGCGGCTGCCTGGGCCACGCGGGCGATCTCTCGCCGCAGCTCTTGGCGCGTCAACTTGACCTCCTGCTCCACGAGAAAGTCGGCGTCGGTCTTGATCCGAGTCACCAGGATCTCTGCCTCCGCCAGCAGCTTAGCCTTCTCCCTCTCTCCCTCAGCACGGAGCGCCTCGCGGATCACTCGTGTCTCCTCACTCAGCCTTGCCAGCCGATTCTGATAGTCGCGCAGCAGAGCATCGGCCCACCGCTTAGCTTCGTCCGCCTCTCGCACGGCGGCAGCGATCTCCTCGCGCCGTGACTTCAGGTAGTCTTTGGCGAGAGGCAAGATATAACGCTTGATGAGGTAGAGAAATATAAGAAAGTTGACGAGTGGAAAAATCAGCTCGGTGACGGAGGCCGCATGCTCCTCGGCCGCGGCGGCGGGCGCTGCCCACAGCTCAGACAAAAAGAGAACAACGAAGAGGCTCATCCAACCTTCTTTCCCAGGATCTTCTCCGCCATCTGTCGGGCGATCCCTTCCGCCTCTTGCGCGGCCAAGTCACGGCCTTTCCGCAGCTCATTTTGAATTTCGTCGCGGACCGCCGCCAGCATATTTGCCGCCTGCGCGCGCGCCTCAGCCAGTAGCCGCTCGCGCGTCTGGCGGGCCTCCTGAACGATGCTCTCTTTAACCGCGGCGCCCTCGTCTCTGGCCCGCGCTACCGCGCTCTCATGCTCGGCCCGAAGCCGCTCCGCTTCCGCCGTCAGCGACGCGGCTTCAGCCTTGACCCCGTCGGTTCTTTCTTCTCTCTCCTCCAGCAAGGCCACAAAAGGCTTGAAGAGAAGCTTGGTCAAGAGAAACCAAAGCGCTAAAAACGAGGCGATCTGAACCAGAACCGTGTAATCCAGAGCGATCATGACTTAACGGACAAACTGCCGTGTATGTGTCTCCCCAAGCACGGGCCGGCTCATCAGCAATGAGCCCGTAGCCACGAAATAGGTGGAAATGAACCTAGAATGCGGGGAAAAGATGGGCGGCGCTCCGAAGCCTATTTCTCCAACGTCGTCACGAGCTTTGGAGAGCCGCCCTCAAAGGCCTTCTCACTACTCGAGCTCAGCGGATTCGGGACTTCACGCTTCTCCCTGGCTCCTCCCATGGCGCAATCACCGTCAAAGACCACACCCTCTGTAATGACCAGTCTGGGGGTGGCGATATTTCCCAGCAGCCGCGCCGGCGCGCCCAGCTCCACCTTCTCCTTGGCCGTCACATCGCCCTCCACCTGGCCGTGAATCACAACCACATCAGCGGCAATATTGGCCCGGACTTCCGCCCCTTCTCCGATCGTCAATCTGCCGTGGCACAGAATCTCCCCATCCACGCTCCCGTCGATCCTCGCCGTGCCGTGGAAGGTCAACTGCCCGGTCACTCGACTCCCTTTGTAAAGATGGGCAACCGTCTCCTCTGCTGAGAGTTCGATCACGCCTTCTTCGCCACGCGTGTCGGATCCCAGGATCGGACTGGGCCGATCTTCAAAGAGCCCCTCTATCCCTCGGTGGCCGCGACCAAACCAGGCCATGACAATAAGACCCCTCTCCGACAGACGAATTTTTCTATAACATCCAGGAAAAGCGTTGTCAAAAGAGATTGCTTGCGATTTTTGCTCACCGGGCTATATGACAGGATGCAGCGATGGATGCGCTGAAAACAAAGGCGGCAAGGATACACCCTTTCCAATGGGTAGTTGGGCCTCTTGAAGAAGAGCCTTCCTACATCCAGAAGTCCATGTTCGGCTGCCAGGGCTGCTACCTTCATGGAAGGCTCGTGCTGGTCCTGGCCGCTCGCGGCCGCGATCCCTGGATGGGGCTGCTCGTCCCGACAGAGAAAAGGTTCCATAAGTCCCTTTGCCGCGATCACAGGGGCCTGATCCCTCACCCGGTCCTCAAAAAGTGGCTCTCTACCTGCCGGAGTCGTTCGATGATTTCGAAGAGAGCGCCCGTAGCCTGTCTGAGGCCATCTTAGCCGACGACCCCAGGATTGGGGTGGAATCGAAGGAAAAATCACATAAGACAGGAATCCAAAAACGGCGCAGAGGTACTACTTGATATCGGCGCCGAGTGACCACCAGGCAACCGTTTAGGCTTAGACCCGAAAAGTCGCCACTTATTTTGAGACGTGGAGCTGCTGATAGTTTCCTTCTGAGTCGAAGAAGTAGACGGCACGCCCGCTGGGTCGAACAACGGGACCGCTATGGTACAAGCCCTGACTCTTTAGGAAGTCCACCGCCTTATCAAAGGTCTCAGGGGCCACTTCGAAGGCCTGATGGGTGATGCCATCCTCCTTAAGCGTGTTCCGCGCCAGGGGGCGCGGCCGCTTAAAAAGCACCACGTCAGCACTGCCGCACTTAAGGCGCGACAGAACCGCGCCTTCCTCCTGGGCCCGAGCCTCGACTTTCATTCCGAGAATCTCCGTGTAGAAGCGCTCGGCCCGATCGAGATCGTCCACAGGAATACCGATGTGATAGATGCCAGTGGTCTGGATCATGGCTCTCTCCTCTCTAGCCGGGAAGAGGCTCCCGATAACTGGTAGATTACTGTCGGGTCCAACGCGGTGTCAACCTTCATCTCTCTGATTGTAGTAGCAACGTAACTATGTCAGGGGCTAACGGCAACGTGATTATGTCAGGGCATGGAAAACATCATAGTCCTGACGATGAAAGAACAGAGACGGGTAGAAGTCATCCAGAGAGTCTTTCGACGAGAGATGACGATGGCAGAGGCGGCGCTGGTGCTGGGGGTAACGGAGCGCCAGAGTTATCGGATCAAGGCCAGGATCAGAGAGGAGGGAGTTAAGGGAGTCGTGCATGGCAATCGAGGTCGCCAGTGCCGTTTTAAGCTTTCCGAGAAGACCGAGAGAAAGATAG
>JAHFAP010000009.1 GCA_023250495.1 Deltaproteobacteria bacterium
ATCAACCCTGGTCGCTATGAGTTGATCTGTTTTCCGATCCGAATCCACGGCGCGGATGGTGCTCCGTGTCGCGCCGTGCTGCGGGACCTTATATAAGGTAGCAGAGAACTGGTGCCCGGAGCCGGAGTCGAACCGGCACGGACCCTTGCGGATCCTCGGGATTTTAAGTCCCGTGTGTCTACCAATTCCACCATCCGGGCAGGGTTGGGGATTGGGAATTGGGGATTAGGAATCAGGGCAAATTCTACTTCCTAAGGAGACTTTGAATCAAGCTGTTGATTCTCTTTCCAAGCGTCTCTACTTCCTGCTGAAGCATCCCTAATCGATCTCCTTGGATGTAGCTGAGCCTCTTTGCTAAAATTAAATGAGTTTCGAGCTCCATCAATGACGCCCGTGCTACCCTCAGGAACTGGACATACTCTTTCGTAGAGCCCCTTCCCCATCCCTCCGCTATGTTGGCAGGGATGGAGGTGGCCGCCCGCTGAATCTGCGAGATTAGTCCGAACTTCTCCTCGGGAGGAAATGTCCTGGTCATCTGGTACACTTCGACTGTCAGATCCACTCCCTTCTGCCACACTTCCAGTTCTTTGTAATTTTTCACGGATTTTTCCCAATCCCTAACCTCCAATTCCCAATCCCTAATGCCCAACTCCTAAACAAACAGCGGCGCCAGGACGAGTGTGATCGTGCTTAAGAGTTTGATGAGCACGTGCAGGCTGGGGCCTGCGGTGTCCTTAAAAGGATCGCCGACAGTGTCGCCAACGACTGCGGCCTTGTGCGGGTCGGAGCCTTTGCCGCCGTATTGTCCGCTCTCGATGTACTTCTTGGCATTGTCCCAGGCGCCCCCGCTGTTATT
The DNA here is from genome assembly GCA_023250495.1 of Deltaproteobacteria bacterium. Lineage (GTDB taxonomy): Bacteria > Desulfobacterota > Binatia > UBA9968 > UBA9968 > JAHFAP01. The sequence goes on from JAHFAP010000009.1 coordinate 857, forward strand.
GAAGAAGGTGGCGGCCAATATCCCAGCAATGGTCCCGACCATCAAAAAGGCCGCCACTGCCTCGGCCCCGACGCCGAAGAGGCGAAAGATGATGCCAACGGCAACAGGCATCCCCACAGCTATGAGACCCGGCAGGACCATCTCCTTCAAGGCTCCCACGGTAACGATGTCCACGCACCTTCCATAGTCGGGCTTGGAGGTGCCCTGGAGAATGCCGGGGTTTTCTCTGAACTGCCTTCGCACTTCATTGATCACGTAAAATGCTGCCTTCCCTACCGCGCGGATCGCCAGGGCAGAGAAAAGAAAAACCAGCATCGCCCCCAAAAGTCCTCCAACGAATACTTCGGGCTTGGCAATATTTACCGACTCCAATTTCGTCCCGTAGTGGGCCACCTCATCCAGGTAGGCGGAAAAGAGAAGGAAAGCAGCAAGGGCTGCAGATCCAATCGCATAGCCCTTGGTGAGGGCCTTGGTGGTATTCCCCACGGCATCGAGGCGGTCGGTTTTCTTACGCACATCCTCGGCTTGGTGGCTCATCTCGACAATGCCGCCGGCATTGTCCGTGATCGGACCGAAGGTATCCATCGCCAGGATGTAAGCCGCTGTACCCAACATTCCCATCGTGGCGACCGCCGTGCCAAAGAGACCGGCATGAGGCACGCCGCTCATATTCCCGAGATGATAGGATCCTATGATCGCAGTGGAGATAACGATGACCGGAATGGCCGTGCATTCCAGGCCCACGGCAATCCCGGCGATGATGTTGGTGGCCGGGCCGGTTTGAGAGGCGTCCGCAATCGACTTAACAGGGCGGTATTTATACTCGGTGTAGTACTGAGTGATATAGACAAACGCTTGGGCGGTGGCGATGCCGACAACACCGCAAAGAAAAAAGTAAAACCATGCGGAGGTAGCCTCAGGATGGGCAACCGGATCGACCACCAGGAGCCAGCGGCTAGCCACAAATAGTCCAAGGACAGCCAGAATGCTGGTCACATAATAACCCCGGTTGAGGGCAGCCATAGGATCGCCTTTTTCATCGGTCCTAACGATAACGACTCCGACGATCGAGGCGATCAATCCAAAGGCACGGGCCGCCAATGGAAAGAGGATCCCCTGGAGCCCGAAATAGGGAAATAGGCCGACCCCGAGGATCATCGCACCGATATTCTCCGCCGCCGTGGACTCAAAGAGATCGGCGCCGCGGCCCGCGCAGTCTCCCACATTGTCGCCGACAAGATCCGCGATCACCGCGGGATTGCGCGGATCGTCCTCAGGGATGCCTGCCTCGACCTTTCCCACCAGATCGGCCCCCACGTCCGCGGCCTTGGTGTAAATCCCGCCCCCGAGCTGAGCGAACAGGGCAACGAAGGAAGCGCCGAAGCCGTACCCTACGATGGTGAACGGTATCTTCTGCGGGTCATGTCCCATCGCCTGGAGCAGGGTGTAAAGCCCGCCGACTCCGAGAAGACTCATCGCGACCACGAACAAGCCTGAGACGGCGCCGCCGCGCAATGCGATGCGCAGCCCTTGGTTGAGACTCGTTCTGACGGCGGCGGCGGTGCGGATGTTGGCCCTGATCGACACCCACATCCCGATATAGCCCGCGATAACAGAGCATAACGCCCCTAAGACGAAGGAGAGGGTTGTCCAGAAGGCCAATTGCAGCGGCGGGACCGGATCCGCCGGATTCGGCGTGCGCACGAAGCCGTAAAGGACGAAAATCAGCACGGCCAGCGCAATGGCAAGCGTTATGATGGTCTTGTTCTGCCGAGCCAGAAAGGCCTCGGCGCCCTCTTTGATGGCATTCGAAATCTCTTGCATCGCTTGCGTTCCGCTGTCGCTGCGCAACACGAAGCGCGCCAGATAGACGGCAAACAGCAACGAACCGAAACTAACGGCAAACACAAATGGGATCATCAGCGAGTCCTTTCTTCAGGGGGATTCATCACGCCGGCCTGCGCCAGATGTAGGCAACGAGGATGCTCAGCAGATAGAGGATCGTCATCGGCAATGCCAACAGTGTCTGGTTGATGACATCCGGCGTGGGCGTCAGGATTGCAGCAATGATAAAGATCGCGACAATGGCATAGCGAAACGATCTCCACATGAAGCGGTAGTCCACAATCCCCAGGCGCACCAGAAAGAAGGTAAAAACCGGCAACTCAAACGTAATTCCAAACGCCAGCACCATGCGGAAGAAAAAGCTGAAATACTCGCCGATGCGGATCTCTGGAGAGACCCCCAGGGAGAGGTACTGATCGATAAAGTAGCCAAAGGCGACGGGAAGCACGACGCGATAGCAGAAGTAGGCCCCACCAACAAAGAAAAACGTGGCACAGAGCACAAAAGGGATAACCGTTTTCTTCTCGCTGCCAAGGAGACCTGGAGCTAAGAAGCGCCAAATCTGATAGAAAATAACCGGGCAAGCGAGAAAAACTCCTCCGACCAGCGCCACCTTCATCTCGATAAAGAAGGCCTCGGTGACTCCGGTGCCGATCAGACTCTGCCCGGGCCGAAGGCTCTGCTGCAAAGGCGCAACCATGAAAGCGAAGATCCTGTCTGATCCAAGGTAACTCAATCCAAATGCCAGCGCGACTGCTCCCAGGGACTTCAGCAGGCGCCAGCGCAACTCCTCCAGGTGCTCCGTAAACGTCATGTAAGGGTTCGCCGCCATGTCGTCACTTCTGCGGAGTCCGAGGAACTTGAAAAACTACTCTTGAACAAACCACAAAATTGCAAAAAAGGGGAAGGATACTGACCCTTCCCCTTTTTGGGTTGCCGAAACCAATTATAAGGCGACTCGGCCTTATTTGGCTTTCTTCCCCTCTGCCTTTTTCTCCGCCGACTTGCTCTCCATAGGAGCCGCTGGCGCTGCTGGCGCGGCCTCGCCGCCTGCCGGAGCAGGGGCCATCGCGCCGGGCGCACCGGGCGCCCCACCTTCCGGAGCTGCCGGCGCCGCTGGCGCAGGAGCGGGAGGAGGCGGTTCTTCCTTCTTACCGCAACCGGCAAATGCTAGAGTCAAAGTGAAGAGGGTCACCATCGACCAAGAAACAATTCTTTTTCCCATCCTTGTTCACCTCCTTTCCCACAACTTAAGAGCCTTTCTACTAAGCAATTTTTATTGCACAAGTCCAAACCACTTACAAGGGGGAGTGAAACAAACGAAGTTCACCGGGGTGCGCGGCGGCGCAAATCGATCTCGGCTCTCTCCCTGAGATCCGCCGGCTGCGCATTTGCATCCACCTCCCCCTTCTTCTCCCTCCTCGCCTTTGTCGGCCCAGGCGGCGCTATCTTGGAGCCGGCCGCATAGGGAATTCTGGCCAAGGCCGAGCTTTCGAAAACGGGCAGAGGATAACCACCTTCCCGCAAGTTCACCTCCAACCAACTGATCCCATCTGGCACGAGAAAATCCGCAGAGCCGCTTCCTTGGCCAGCCCCGGTCATGAAGGCCAACCAGATTGGCAGCGCAGTATTGGCGCCCGTCTCCCGGTCTCCCAGAGGCCGATGGTCGTCATAGCCCACCCACACTCCAGCGATCAACTCTGGAGTATATCCGAGGAACCAGCCGTCGCGAAAATCACTCGTTGTCCCGGTCTTGCCGGCGACGTTACGGCCGAGCTTGGCCGCCGCCCGACCGGTCCCACTCTGGATCACGTTTTTCAGCATATCCGTGAGCACATACGCGACCTCCGGCGAAAGTACTGGCTTCGACTTTGGTTCGTTCTCTTCCAGGACGTTCCCGTATCGGTCGGTCACCTTTGTGATGAAAAGTGGCTCGGCTAGATGACCTCCGCTGGCGAACACGCCGAACGCGCGGACCATCTCGAGAAGCGACAAAGAGGCAGAGCCCAAGGCCAGCGAGAGGTTTTTTTCTAATGGAGATTCAATGCCGAGCTTGCGGGCCTGCTGGATGACTCGTTCCACTCCGATGCGCTCCACCAGCCGCACCGCAACGCTATTTAAGGAATGGGCCAGCGCGCTGCGCAGGGTGACCGGCCCGACGAAGCGGTTGTCGTAATTCTGTGGACGCCAGAATTTACCCGGCGCCATGCGCAGGCTGAGCGGAGCATCCTGCACGACCGACAACTCGGAGTATCCCTGCTCCAACGCGGCGGAATAGATGATCGGCTTGAATGCGCTCCCGGGCTGGCGCTTCGCCTGAAGCGCGCGGTTGAATTGGCTGAGGTAAAAATCATACCCTCCCACAAGCGCCCGCACCGTTCCCGTTCCCGGGTCCATAGCAATCAACGCGCCCTCGACGTCACCCCGACCTTCCTGAGCGACCCCGGATTTCCTCTTAACCCTGAGCCGTATCTCATTTAGTCCCTCCCGGACCGCCTTTTGGGCCGCGCTCTGGATCGCGGCATCAAGGGTGGTGTAGATCTGGAGCCCTCCCTGCAGGAGGGGATCAAAACCGTATCGATCCCCTGTGGTACGACGCACATACTCCACGAAGTACGGAGCTATTTGCGAATTGAGCGCCGGGGCTGGGGTCAGGTGGATGGGAGTCTGGAGCGCTTCTTGGTAAGCCACCTCGGTGATGAATCGCTCCCGCAACATCCTGCGCAGAACGTAGCGCTGCCTCTCGGTGGCGGCAAAGAAATCTCTGTAGGGCGAATTTCGGCTCGGAGATCTGGGAAGACCGGCTAGCAGCGCCGCCTCAGCCAGATTGAGCTGATCCACGCCCTTACCGAAGTAATCCCGGCTGGCGGCCTCGATGCCATAATTGCCGTGGCCAAAATAAGCCTGGTTCAGGTAGAGGTACAGGATTTCCTCTTTGGTATGGTTTTTCTCCACCCGGTAAGCCAAGATAGCTTCGCGGATTTTCCGTGTCAGAGTCCTTTCCGGCGTGAGAAAGAAGCCACGGACAAGTTGCTGTGTGATCGTGCTTCCCCCCTCACGGACCGCTCCTCTCCTTAGATTGGCGAAGAAGGCCCGCAGGATAGCGAACGCGTCGACTCCCCGGTGCATGAAAAAACGGGCGTCCTCCGCGGCAAGGATCGCCTGGACAACCTGAGGAGGGATACGCTCCAGAGGTACAACCACTCTCCGCTGGTGATAGAATTCACCGATCGGCTGCCCGCGCACATCATAGACCGTACTGACCACGGCAGGCCGATAACCCGATTTTAAATCCAACCGGCTGGGGAGGTCGTGTCCATAGTAATAAACGACCCCACCGACCACGATCAAACCCAAGAGACAAATCAGACCGATCGTCCAGAGGATAAGTCGGAACACAAAACTCCTTTCGCCTTTAGAGCGCGGCATCATCAGTTGCAAAGCAACGAAATTCTAGCGGAACTAAAAAAATTTATAATCTCTCTTTCTGCCCACCCCCCTGAGCCAAGATTTGAAAAAATCGCAAGAGAGAAAGCTCCATACTAAACCCTCGACCAAAAGCGGCTAACTTTAGATCGGCACGAGGTAGAAACCAACAAAAGATGTTCATAACTTGTTGATAAGTGGTAAAGGAAACGAGTTGGAAGGCTAAAAATCGCTAAGGGGAACGGATTGCCGAATATATCAGCACAAAAAATCTCGCCATAACAGTGAGTTGTAAAGTTTTTGTTCATGGAGCCTCGCTTTACCCCATGAACCAAGCGCCGCGCCAGCGGCCACTCGGAGAATTTACTCAAAGAAAGCAGTAGGGTAGGGTGAAAAAACTGACGACTGCAGCAGTTCCGGTTATCCTTCAGACTTCATCTCTCCATTGACTCGTCGGGACGCAAATGATAATGGAGATAGTCATCCTTGGAGGCCACTCTTGGCTATTCACGCATCAGCGATCAAGCGACACCGGCAAAGCCTAAAAAGAAGGGCGACAAACAAGGAGGTTAAATCCAGGATCAGGACCCTCATTAAGAAAGCCCGACAGGCGATCGAGGCAAAAGATCGCGGACAAATCTCCGCTCACCTGCGCGAAGTCAACCAGGCCCTTGGAAAAGCCGTGAGCAAAGGAATCTTCAAGCGCAACACTGCGGCTCGCTGGCTGTCCCGTTTGGCCCGCTCGGCCGGCAACCTGGCTACCGCCTAATAACCTCACGCCCTATCCTACGGCTCTACATTCAGCTCCGGTTTTCTTCCGGCTGATCGCTGAAAGCTGAAGGCTAACTAAAACATCTCAAGGAGCCTGCTGTGCAACTCGTGTGCCGCCCCCTCCACCAACCGGCCCCGGGCCTCCTGCTTTAATGTCTCGGTAAGCTGGATATCGGTAAATTGACGCACATCTACCGGATTTAACGTCTGTGAGCGAAAATCCGAGGAGGTCGTCACCACCGCTCCTCGCGAGCCGGCGTACAGCTCTGAAAACCTAGCTCCCTGCGTGCGCCAGAGAAGTTCGTCCGGGGAGCGACGCCGAAGACTCATATCCAAAACCAGCACCATCTCGTACTGAAGCGCCTCATCGTGGCGATTAGTCCCCACCACCCGGCTGTCGAACAAGCGCGCCACTCCACTCAGGACCGCATCCGCGTCTTCTAGGCGGTCAACCACTCGGAGCTGCCCCTTCTGGCGCAATTCGCTCTTGAGGGCCGTCGTGACTTCCCTCTCGAGTCCGACTTCCCGCGTCCGGTTGACAAAAGGCTCCACAAAGACGGAATGGACATCTTTCGGAAACCCCTCCCCCTTCCCGGCGAACTGATAGCCGCAACCCCAAACTATGAGCAAAAGGAAAAGGGCGGGTGAAGCGAGCCAATTTTGCCTTTTGCCTTTTGCCTTTTTCAGCCTGAGGCTGATCCGCCTCCGGCGGAGCGTTTTGCCTTCTGCTCTCATATTCATCCCTCCAACACAATGTTTACCAGCCGGCGCGGAACCTGTATCACCTTCTGGATTTCTTTACCCGTGAGGAATCTCCTGACCTTGGGGTCGGCCAGAGCCTCTTCCTCAATAAACTCGCCGCTTGCGTCCGCAGGCACGGTAATCTTACCCCTGACTCTACCGTCAACCTGCACGACGATCAACAGTTTTTCTTCCTCCATGGCTTCTTTAGAATAGGCAGGCCACGGAACTCCTTCTAACGCCGTTTGTTGGCCAAGACATTCCCAAAGCTCGCTCGCCACATGAGGCACGAAGGGGCAAAGCAGCACGATCATAGCTTCCAATGCTCCCTTGATCACGCGAATCTCTCCGTCCGACTCCGATCCATCCTTTGCACAGGAGCTGACAGCGTTAAACAGCTCCATGATCGCAGCGATTGCCGTGTTGAAATGAAATCGCGTTTCGATGTCTTCCGTAACTTTCTTAATGGTTCGATGAGTCAGGCGACGCAAGTTCCTAAGATCGGCGGAAAGCTCCATTTGGGAAAGATCAGATGTCGCGGCGGCCAAGATCTCCCTATGCTGGATAACAAAACGCCACAGTCGAGTAAGAAAACGGTAAGCCCCCTCGACCCCCTGGGCGCTCCATTCGAGGTCTTTCTCCGGGGGGGCGGCAAAGAGCGTAAAGAGCCGCGCGGTATCCGCGCCGTAAGCGGCTATCAACTCTTCGGGGTCCACAACGTTGTTCCTGGACTTGGACATCTTTTCCACGCGGCCCTTTTCGACCGGCCTGTTGCAGCGGGGACAACGCCACCCTTCTCTCTCGGAGCCAGCCAGCTCTCCCGGAAAGAGCCAGTCGTGCTGCTCGCATCGGTAGGTCTCCTTGCAGACCATGCCCTGCGTGAGCAGGTTCGTGAAAGGCTCGTCAACTTTCGCAAGCCCTAAATCCCTCAGGGCCTTTGTGAAAAAGCGGGCATAGAGCAGATGGAGCACCGCATGCTCGACTCCGCCGATGTACTGGTCCACGGGCATCCAATAGTTCGCCTTCATGGAGTCGAATGGAGCTGAGTCGAATTTGGCTGAAACGTATCTGAGGAAGTACCAGGAGGAGTCAACGAAGGTATCCATCGTGTCGGTTTCGCGACGAGCCACGCCCCTACATTTTGGACAGCTCACCTCCAAAAAGGGCCTGTTCTCCAGCAGGGGTGATCCTCCTTTGCCTGTGAACGGGACATTGCGCGGAAGTGTCACTGGAAGGTCATTCTCAGGCACCGGAACGATCCCGCACTTATCACAATAGATGATCGGGATAGGAGTGCCCCAGTAGCGCTGCCTGGAGATGCCCCAGTCGCGTAGGCGATAGCGGATATCCTGTTTACCCCAACCTTTTTCTTCGAGGAAAAGCGCAACCTTTACTCTACCTTCATCACTTGGAAGCCCGGAGAAGGGACCGCTGCCGATCATGATCCCTTCATCCACATAGGCCTCAGTCATCTCCCCTGGTTTGAGCAAAGCGTCTTTAGGTTGGATCACGACTCGAATGGGAAGGCGATACATCTTGGCGAACTCAAAGTCTCTTTGGTCATGAGCCGGCACCGCCATAACCGCGCCGGTCCCGTATTCCATGAGAACAAAGTTGGCGAGATAGATCGGGATCTTCTCTCCGGTAAACGGATTCTCGCAATATGATCCGGTGAAGACACCTTCCTTCTCGCCCTCCTCCTCTCCTCTGCGCGCCTGGTTGACCTCTCTAATTCGCTCCACGAATTCCTTGACCGTCTTCTCCTGGGAAGTCCCCCGGCAAAGCTCTAGCGCCAAAGGATGCTCGGCCGCCAGCGAAAGGAATGTCGCTCCATAAACCGTGTCCTGGCGGGTGGTAAAAACGCGCAGCGCCCCCTCTCGGTCCACAAGGGGAAAAAGGATTTCAGCGCCGATCGATTTTCCGATCCAGTTGCGCTGCATCGTGAGGACTTTGTCAGGCCATCCTTCGAGCCGATCAAGATCCTGCAGCAACTCATCGGCGTAGGCCGTAATCCGAAAAAACCACTGCTCCAGCTCCTTTTGCATCACGGGCGTTTCGCATCGCCAGCAGACGCCCTCGATCACCTGCTCGTTGGCCAAGACAGTTTTACAAGAGGGACACCAATTCACCGAGGAGCTTTTTTTGTAGGCGAGCGCGCGCTTATACAACTGCAAAAAAATCCATTGGTTCCACCGGTAGTATTCCGGCTCGCAGGTCGCCAGCTCGCGCTCCCAGTCGTAGGAAAGACCCATCCGTTTTAGCTGGGTTTTCATGTAGAGTATATTCTCTTGGGTCCAGCTTTCCGGGTGAACCCCTCTTTCGATCGCGGCGTTTTCAGCCGGAAGACCAAAGGCATCCCACCCCATCGGATGAAGCACATTGTAGCCTCTCATCCTTTTGTATCGCGCGACCACATCGCCGATCGAGTAGTTGCGCACGTGGCCCATGTGGATCCTGCCTGAGGGATAGGGGAACATCTCCAGGACATAGTACTTGGGCCGGGAAGAATCCTCCGCGATGCGGAAGCTCTTTTGCTCCTCCCAGATCCTTTGCCACTTTTCCTCAATCTCTTGAGGATGATATCTTTCTTCCACCACTCGATCCCTGAACTATTTCATGCCGCTTGCAAGGGCCACTTGATCCAAGACTCCGTTGATGAAGGTGGGGGAGTCGGCCGATCCGTAACGCTTGCCGATTTCGATAGCCTCGTCCAGGCTCACGTTCATCGGTATGTCCGGGCAAAAGAGCAGCTCATAAGTAGCCATCCGCAGGATCATAAGATCCACCTTGGCCATCCTGTTGAGCTTCCAATTTTCCGCGGAGCGGTCGATGATTCGATCAATCTCCTCCTTATTTGTGGCCACCCCGGATATGAGGCGCCGGGCGAAATCCTTCGCCTTGCCATTTCCCTCGAAATGGCTCAAAAAAGACTCCAGCACCTCGGCCGACGTATCTCCGGTGATCTCCATTTGATAGAGCGCCTGTAGAGCCAGCTCCCTGCCTTTCCGTCTGATCCCCATGAAAAGAACCTAGCTATCAGCCTTCAGCAGTCAGCTTTTAGCTTAGAACTGGTTCGGCTGATGGCTGATCGCTGAGAGCTCAAAGCTTGTCTTACGGGATTGCCCGATTCAGGCTAGCCATCTCAATGGCCGTGAGCGCCGCCTCGAATCCTTTGTTTTCGGTCTTGGCGCCGGCCCGCTCTATTGCCTGCTCCACGTTGTTGGTCGTTAACACGCCGAAGGAGACGGGGAGGCGATGTTCCAAGATGACCCCGCCAATCCCCCTGGCCACAGCTTCGGCAATATATTCGAAATGAGGAGTGTCGCCGCGAATCACGGCACCGAGACAGATCAGGGCATCGTACTTTCCGCTGGAGGCCAGCTTCTTGGCCAGGAGAGGGATCTCAAAAGCCCCCGGCACACGAACAATGTCGATGTCCTTCTCCTCCCCTCCGTGCGCTTTCAACGCCTCCATCGCCCCCTCTAGCAGTCTCTCGGTGACAAAGCCGTTGAAGCGGCTCACAATGATTCCAAATCTGATACCCCGGGCATCGAGCTGGCCCTCAACCACCTTAACCATGAGCGTCTTTCGGCTCTTATTTCCCCGGCTTGGCCTCTAGCTTAGAAAAGAGGTGCCCCAGCTTTTGCTGCTTGGTGCGCAGGTAATCGATGTTGGATGCGTGTGGTGGAACTTCGAGCGGGACCCTTTCCACGACAGTCAGCCCGTACCCCTCAAGTCCGATGATCTTGCGCGGATTATTGGTCAGCAGCCGCAGCTTCTGAACGCCCAAATCGCGCAAAATCTGCGCCCCGATCCCGTAGTCTCTCAGGTCCTCCTTAAAGCCCAGTTCGAGATTCGCCTGCACCGTGTCCATCCCCTGATCCTGGAGGGCGTAGGCCCTGATCTTGTTGGTCAGCCCTATGCCCCTTCCCTCTTGGTGCATGTAGACAAGCACTCCTTTTCCTTCCTCGTCGATCATCCTGAGCGATTGACGAATCTGGTCCCCGCAGTCGCATCGCTCCGAACCGAAGACGTCGCCCGTCAGACACTCCGAGTGCATGCGCACCAGCGCGCTGTCGCCCTTGCGGATCCCGTTCTTCACCAGGGCCATATGCTCGTGGGAGTCAACGTTGTTGCGGTAGACAATCGCTCTATAGGTGCCGCCATGGATCGTGGGAAAATCGGCCTCGGCGACCCGCTTCACCAGACACTCGCCACGCAGGCGATAGGCAATCAGGTCAGCGATCGAGGCTAGCTTCAATCCGTGCCGGACAGCCAGGGTCTCGAGGTAGGGCATGAGAGCTACGCGGCCATCGTCCTGCAGGACCTGGCAAATGACACCCGCGGGCTGCAAGCCGGCCAGCCGGGCCAGATCCACCGACGCCTCAACCTGCGCAGAGCGAACCAAGACCCCGCCGTTCCGCGCCTGAACGGGGAAGATACAGCCTGGAACTACGAGGTCACTGCGCTTGGTCTCTTCAGCGACCGCTGCCTTGATCGTGCGCGCCCGACTTGCCGCGGAAGCCCCTGAGCTGGCATCGGCGCGCAGCGAAATGGAGGCGCCCAAGGAGCCCCCGAGCTGAGAGCTGCTCTCCTGGACCATCAACGGGATCCCCAAGTGCCTCATTCTCTCTTCCGTCAGGGTCAGGCAGATCAGCCCACGACCGTAAAGCAGCATAGAGTTCACAGCTTCGGGAGTGATCTTTTCAGCACAGGCGCAAAGGAAACCCTCGCTCTCGGCCCCCTCATCGTCAACCAGGATGACTATGCGACCGTCACGGATTTCCTCTACGATTTCTTCGATGCTGGAGACTGGCATGGCTTTAGATGGAGCAGTCGCTGAACGTATTTTCCGATAAGATCGGTCTCGATGTTGACTTTATCACCAACCCTACGACCGCGCAAATTAGTGTGCTTCAAGGTGAATGGAATCGCAGCGACTGAGAAACATCCTCCTTCGCACTCATTTACGGTGAGACTAATGCCGTCCACCGCAACCGAACCTTTCGGAACGAGCTGGAGGTCGAGAGCCGGCGAGACCCGAAAAATGAAGAAGGTAAATTTCCCTTTCCTCTGGACCTTCTCCGCGACTCCGACCCCGTCCACGTGACCCGTGACCAAATGGCCTCCCAGCCGATCATGCAGCCGCAGGGGGCGCTCCAGGTTGACAGGATCGCCCCGTCTGAGCTCGGAGAAATTGGTCCGCTCTAAGGTTTCAGGGGAGACATCAACCATCAGACGGCCCTGAGACTTGTCAACGACGGTGAGACAAACGCCATTGACTGCGATGCTGGAGCCGATCTTCAGCTCTTCGAGGGGGAGCCGGGTAGCGAGGGTGAGAACACCCGAACCTCCGCGCATCTGCCACCGATAGACCTGGCCCACGTCTTCGATGATTCCGGTAAACATTTTGCCTTTTTACTTTTGCCTTTTTACTTTCTTAAAGATACCCGGTCACGAGCAGATCCTTTCCCAACTTCTGCACCTCGATATTCTTGATTTGCCTGCTGTGGCTCATCTTTGTGACCCCAAGCGATGCAATCATACCTATTCCATCCCCGCCGATGATCTTGGGAGCATAAAAGAAACAAATCTTGTCGACAACCTGTTCTCTGAGGGCCCGGGCCGCGGTGATCGCCCCTCCTTCGACCATCGCGCTTACTATCCCTCTCTTTCCCAACTCACTCAGAACAGACACAAACGGGATCACGCCATCGCGCAGCGGGAATCGCAAGACCTCTGCCCGAAGGCGCTCAATCGCCCTTACCTTTTTTATTGGGACGCGAGGGCCGGCGACAACAATGGTCTTCCCGGGCTCGCGCCCATGCAGCACGCGCGCCGTGAGAGGGATGCGCAGACGGCCATCCAGGACAATCCTCCACGGGTCACGTCCGCCCGGAATCCGACAGGTGAATCTCGGATTATCGGCGATCACCGTCCCTACCCCAACCAGGACGGCGTCCACCTGGTTGCGCAATTCGTGGACATATCGACGCGCTTCCGGCCCGGTAATCCATCGGGAGTCTCCGGTGGAAGTAGCGATCTTTCCGTCCAGCGACGCAGCTAGCTTGAGGATGACGAAGGGAACGCGGCGAGTGATGTATTTGCTAAAGGCCTCGTTCAGCTTGCGGCACTCCTCCTGGAGGAGGCCGACGCGGAGCTGAATTCCGGCTTGACGGAGTCTGCGGATTCCTCTGCCGGAGACAAGGGGATTGGGATCGACCATCCCCACCACTACCTTCTTTACTCCGGCCCGGATAAGGGAGAGGGTGCATGGAGGAGTTCTCCCCTGGTGATCGCAAGGCTCTAGATTAAGGTAGAGCGTGGCGCCCCGCGCTCTGTCTCCCGCGCGCTTGAGCGCGATGATCTCTCCGTGATCGCTCCCGGCCCGCCGATGGTAACCTGTGGCGATGATCCTCCGGCCGCGGACCAGGACTGCCCCAACCATAGGGTTGGGGCTTGTTCTGCCAGCGCCTTTGAGCGCAAGGCTGAGGGCCATGCGCATGTATCGCTTGTCAGCTTCATCGCCCATCAAGACGAGCGGGTCTCCTGCCCCTTTTTCTGCTTCTGGCCCGCTTGCCTGGCTGATTGGCCTTTGCGCTCCTTCAGCAGCTCCTCGAGTTCGACCATGAACTCGTTGATATCCTTAAATGAGCGATAGACCGAGGCGAAGCGGACGTAGGCGACCTGATCGATATCGTGCAGCTCCTTCATGGCGGCTTCACCGATCACCGAACTCGGAATCTCTTTCTCCCCCCGTTCCTGCAATCCTCGCTCGATCCGGTCGGCGGTCGCCTCGATGGTATTGATGCTCACCGGCCTCTTTTCGCACGCGCGCTTGAGCCCGTTGACGACCTTGAGCCGATCGTAGCTCTCGCGGCGCCCATCCTTCTTGATCACCAGGGGCATGCTCTCCTCGACGCGCTCATAAGTGGTAAAGCGCCGGACGCACTTGAGACACTCGCGCCGGCGCCGGACCATGTTGCCGTCCTTGCTCAGGCGGGAGTCGATGACCTTATTATCGGTCTCGTGACAGAAAGGGCACTTCATTATGAAGCCTTCAGGTGTCAGCCATCAGCTTTCAGCCCGGAAATTCTGCGCTCCGTTCCCGATTGAGCTGAGCGCTGATCGCTGAACGCTGACAGCTACTTCCCCAGCCGGTTGGGATAAACGGGAAACTTTCGGCACAGCTCGCGGACATCGTCGGCAACCGACTTGAGAACCGCGTCGTTCCCCACGTGATTTAAGGCGCGAGAGATAAACCCACCGACGGCCGCCATCTCTCTTTCCTTCATCCCGCGCGTCGTCACGGCCGGGGTGCCGATGCGGACTCCACTGGTCACGAACGGCGAGCGGCTCTCAAAAGGAACGGTATTCCTGTTCACGGTGATGCGCGCCTTATCCAGAGTCTCCTGGGCCACTTTGCCGGTCAACTCCGACTGGCGCAGGTCCACCAGCATCAAATGATTGTCGGTCCCGCCCGAAATCAGCTTGAACCCTTTCTCCATCAGCGCCCCGGCCAGCGCCTTGGCGTTGCGCACGATCTGCTCCTGATAGACTTTGAACTCGGGTGCCAGGGCTTCCTTGAACGCCACCGCCTTCGCCGCGATCACGTGCATGAGCGGGCCTCCCTGGTTGCCGGGGAAGACCGACGAGTTGAGGCTCTTCGCGTAGGCCTCGCGGCACATGATCATGCCGCCGCGCGGACCGCGCAGCGTCTTGTGCGTCGTCGTGGTGACGAATTCGGCGTGCGGAATCGGCGACGGGTGAATGCCCGCCGCGACCAGGCCGGCGAAGTGGGCGATGTCCGCCATGACCACGGCGCCAATCTCGTCGGCGACGCGGCGGAACGGCACGAAGTCGATTGCGCGCGGGTAGGCGCTGTAGCCGACGACGATCATCTTTGGCCGATGCTGCCGCGCCAGCGCCGCCATGGCGTCGTAGTCGATGCGCTCGTCGGACCGGCGCACGCCGTAGGGGACGACCTTGAAGAACTTGCCGGAGAAGTTCACCGGGCTGCCGTGCGTGAGATGGCCGCCGTGGGTCAGGTCCATGCTCAGGATCGTGTCGCCCGGTTCGAGCTGCGAGAAGTAGACGGCCATGTTGGCCTGCGACCCGGAATGAGGCTGAACGTTGACGTGATCGGCGCCAAACAGCTGCTTGGCCCGAGCGATCGCAAGCTCCTCGACGATGTCGACAAACTCGCAGCCTCCATAATAGCGCCGCCCCGGGTATCCTTCGGCATACTTATTGGTCATGACCGAGCCCTGAGTCTCCAACACCGCCTCACTCACCGCGTTCTCCGACGCGATGAGCTCCAGGTTGTCCTCGAGCCTAGCGGTCTCATTCTGGATCGCCGCAAATACATCCGGGTCTGCCTGCCGCAAGAAAGACATTTCGCCGAGTTTCCCGCCTTCGCTAGTTTTTATCTTTGCTCGCAATGTGTGTTCCGAGATCGCGCTCGACCTCGGTAATCTTATCGATACGCCGCTGATGCCGCCCGCCAGCGAACGGCGTCTCCAGCCACACCTCCAGGATCTGTTCCGCCAGAGACTTATCCACCCAGCCACCCCCAAGAACCAGGATATTCGAGTCGTTGTGCTCGCGGCTCATCTTTGCCGCCTTGAGATCGTAGACCAATGCCGCTCGAACACCGGGAAACTTATTCGCCAGGATCGACATGCCGATCCCGTTCGTGCACATCAGGATCCCGCGCTCGGCCTCCCCCGTTGCCACTTTGAGGGCGACCAGCCGGCCGAAATCAGGATAATCCACCGAGTCGTTCCCTTTGGTTCCGAGATCTTCCACCTGGACGCCCTGGGAACGAAGTTTCTCGGCTAAAAAGTCCTTCAGCTCGACTCCGCCGTGGTCGCTGCCGATAGCAATCATGATAAAACGCTTGCTTTCAGCTCTCAGCCGTCAGCAGCCAGCAAGAAGCTGAAAGCTGATCGCTGATGGCTGTATTTAATAAAGAAAATCGCAGGAGAATGGCTGTTCGCCACCGGAACTCCT
Organism: Deltaproteobacteria bacterium; assembly: GCA_023250495.1. Classification (GTDB taxonomy): domain Bacteria; phylum Desulfobacterota; class Binatia; order UBA9968; family UBA9968; genus JAHFAP01. Next base: position 16,652 of record JAHFAP010000009.1, read on the forward strand.
GCGGTTGACTTTCTGGCATGGCAGGTAAGCCCCCGCGACACGGCTCCCTGGAGCGGGGCGCTTATCCTCTACTTTCTTGTCTGCTCTTGCAAAGAATACTACCTGTGGCTGTCGATGTAGCTAATGACGTCCTGAACTGTCTTGATCTTCTCCGCGTCCTCGTCGGAAATCTCCATCTCATACTCTTCCTCTAGCGCCATCACCAACTCCACGATGTCCAAGGAATCGGCCCCCAGATCCTCTATAAATGAGGCATCAGGGGTCACCTCATCCTCGCTGACACCCAGCTGCTCGCACACAATTTCCTTTACCCTGGCCTCTACAGATGATGCCATCGTCTCACCTCCTCTTAGCTTTTTCCCTACGTCATAAAGAGTCCGCCATTCACGTTGATCACCTGTCCCGTGATATAGCTGGCCCCCGGTCCCACAAGGAATGACACTGCCTCGGCCACATCCTCACAGGCTCCAAACCGACCCAAGGGTATCGAATGCAGGAACTCCTCCTTTAGTTTGCCCGGTAGCTTAGCCGTCATCTCCGTATCGATATAGCCTGGCGCCACCGCATTCACCGTAATCCCGCGCGAGGCCAATTCCCGCGCCATCGCGCGCGTGAAGCCTATGCTGCCGGCCTTGGAGGCGGCATAGGCCGACTGTCCAACGTTCCCCACCTGGCCAACCACGGACGTCATGTTGACGATCCGGCCGTAGCGCTCCCGGATCATGCCCCGGCACACAGCCTTGGTGCAATGGACCGTGCCTCTGAGGTTGATACCGAGCACGCGATCCCAATCCTCTGGCTTGAGCCGGACCAAAAGATTGTCTGAGGTCACGCCCGCGTTGTTGACTAGAATATCAATTTTTTTGTGTTGGTCAACGATTTTTTTAACCGCCTCGTCCACCTGGCGTTCCTCGGAAACATCAAATGGATATAACTCCCCGCTCCCCCCATCCGCCAGGAGCTGCCTGAGCGTCGCCTCAGCAGCTGTATGATTGCCAAGGTAGTTGATCATGACCCGCGCTCCCTGACGCCCAAGCGCCAGGACCACGGCCCTGCCTATTCCCCGGCTCCCGCCAGTCACTAAAGCTAGTTGACCTTGTAAGATCAAGGGCGATTCAGTTGATTTCGATCTTCTTTAGGTCCTGAGGATTTTCGATGTTGTCCACCTTAAGCTTCGAACTGATTCTTCTAATCAGGCCGCTCAGGACCTTTCCCGGCCCGACTTCCAGGACGCTCTCACATCCCAACTCCTCCAACCGTTGAACTGATTCCTCCCAGCGGACTGGACGCACTGCCTGCTCGACCAGCAGCGATTTCACCCTGGCGCAGTCCCGATTGAGAGCGGCCTCAACATTAGTAATCACCCCGATGGAGAATGGTTTAACCTCCACGTCGGCCAGCGCCTGCTTCAGCCCCTCAGACGCGGAGAGCATCAGGGGACAGTGAAACGGCGCGCTTACGGGGAGCTCGAACACTCTCTTCGCCCCGCGCTCGCGCGCCAAGGCCATCGCTTGAACCACGGCCGGCTTGGCGCCGGCGATGACGATCTGCCCTGCGCCATTGAAATTCGCTGGCGCAACCACCTCCCCATTACTGGCCTCTTCACACAACCGTTCAACCTCTCGGGCAGGCAGTCCAAGAATAACCGCCATCAACCCCGCCCCAGGCGGGACAGCTTCTTGCATCAACCTTCCCCGCTCCCGTACTACCTTGACAGCATCTGCAAAGGCAAGCGCCCCGACACTGACCAGCGCGCTGTACTCTCCCAGGCTGTGGCCCGCCACGCAAGATGGTTTGAGAGAAAACTCGGACTCCAGCACGCGCAGGGCGGCGATGGAAGCAGTAAGGATCGCAGGCTGGGTGTGTTCAGTGAGTTTCAGTTCCTCTTCAGGACCGGAGAAGCAGAGGCGCCTCAGGGGTAATTGCAACGCCTCCTCCGCCTCCATGAAAATCTCCTTGGCCGCGTCGAACTGCTCACAGAAATCCTTGCCCATTCCCACATACTGGGAACCCTGACCCGGAAAAACAAAGGCGATCTTAGCCCTTTCCCCCACGTTTGTTCTCTCTTCCTTCCTCCTGGGAGGCTGGCTTATCACCGAGGCTCTCGAGCTTGGATCGGACGCGCTGCCAAATTCTGCGCGGAAGCCTTTCCGACTTCTCGTTCCCCATGTCGCCGGTCTCGCCGAGCACTTCTATAATGTGGCGATTGACGTCGTGCGAGACCGTCTCCTTCGCCGCGCGGACGGCGTTTTTGATTTCCTTGGGACCGGCGCCGCCGTGAGCGACAATGGCTACCCCATTCAAGCCCAACAACGGAGCCCCACCATACTCGGTATGATCCAGACGGGCATAGGCACGATGTAGGGACTTCCGGCTCAGGAGATAGCCTAAACGACTGAGAGCGCTCTGCTGAACGGCTTCTTTGAGCGCTCCAACCATGAAACCGGCCAGGCCTTCGATCGTCTTGATCGTTACGTTGCCCGTAAAGCCATCGCACACAACGACGTGAACCTCGCCGCTGAAAATATCTGTTCCCTCCACATAGCCGATGTAATTCAAGGAGGTGTCGGCAAGCTGTTCGCTCGCGGCCCTCGTCAGATCGTTCCCTTTTCCCTCTTCCTCTCCATTGCTCAACACTCCCACGCGCGGGGAAGGAACACCCAGGACTCGCTCGGAGTAGATGGAACCCATGAGGCCGAACTGAACCAGATGGCGCGGCTTGCAGTCCACGTTGGCCCCGGCATCTATAATAACCGTCCCTTTGCCACGCGTGGGAATCACCACCAAGATTGCCGGCCGATCCACCTGCGGGAGATTCCCCAGGACGAACATCCCGGTGGCCATCATGGCCCCGGAGTTTCCCGCGCTGACCACGGCCTGAACCCGCCCCTGCCGCATTAACTCACAAGCGACCGCCATCGACGAGTCGCGCTTTTTCAGCGCCGCGCTCGGGGATTCATCCATGGCCACGGTCTCGGAGGCCGGCACAACCTCAATCGAAGACGCCGTGGGCGCATGTTGTGAGAGCGTTTGTTCTATGACTTCCTTCTGACCGACAAGGATGATCTGGACTTCAAGGTCCCTGGCGGCCAGCAGCGCGCCCTCCACTACGGCGCCCGGCGCGCGGTCGCCTCCCATCGCGTCAACGGCGATCTTCAGCATAGAAAATGGAAAGAAACTCAGCCCTCTTCAACGGGAACTACAGCCCTGCCGCGATAGGTGCCACAACTGGGGCAAGCGCGATGCGGAAAGGAGGCTTCCCCACATTTAGGACACGTGCTCCATTGGGGCGCCACCAAAGCGTCGTGGGACCGGCGTTTATTTTTCTTGCTCCTGGAAGTTCTTCTCTTGGGTACTGGCATCTCTCATTTCCCTTCTTCCCCTTCCCCACTAGCGGCAGGAGGAAAGGAGCGAAAAATCGGCGGAAGGCTACTGATCCAACTTCATGGCGCGGAAAAGGGCCATGCGCGGATCGCGTTGCGAAGCGGCGCAGCGACAGGGGTCTTCGTTGAGATCCACACCGCAGCCTGGGCAAAGCCCACGGCAGTCTTCATTGCACAGGGGGCGCGTCGGAAGGGTCAGCAAAACCTGCTCCCGAATAAACGGGGCGAGATTGATCTCCTCTTCGCTGTAGAAACTCAAACCCATCTCGTCGCGGTTCAACTCCTTGCTTTTGACCGAAGACGGGTCGGGTGTCAAGACGAAGTCAACCTCCTTCTCCAGCGGAAACGAATAGCTCTTGAGACAGCGGCTGCAATACCCCTCGATCGTTCCCCCGATCGAGCCGTGAAAAAACAGCTCCCGGCCGGACCGATAATAGGCCAGGCGAACATCAACAAGCGGGGGAAAACGGAAATCCCTGACGCGCTCTTCACCGTAAAGCAGATTTAACTCCTCGATCCCTTCCGTGAAGGTCAGATCCTTGGGGGATTCCGTGATCTGATTGACCAAAATCTTCATGCTCATCCACGGCAGGATGAAAAACAGGTTTTTAGTATAGTGAATTCTCCCTGGTTGTCAAGTTAAATGGCAGGTGGAAAAACAGAAAAGACCGTGGTTTTTTAAGGACTTCCAGATCGTCAGGGCTTAGCAGAGCGGCCGGTTTCTCAATTCACCTGTTGGGCTTCCAGAGACATCGCACGGGAAAGCGCCGCAAAGAACTTCTGGTACGGATCGGGATCTAAGACCGGAGTCACATTGTATCTGGCGTTAGCTCGAACAAGAAGCTGGGTCGGTCCCTGAGGGCGGACCGTCACCGTCATCCGAAGGGAGTAGTGGTCCAATTTGGTTCCGCTGACCGACCCCAGAGCATGGTCGGCGTGGTCGACGACAAAGCCCAAATCCTGCAGCGTTGCGATGAGAGTCCGCAACATCTTTTCGCGGTCCGTTGTTTCAAAGGCGCGGCTCCGAACGCTTTCAATCTTGATCTGGCTCTCGCGAGCCCCCGAAAGATCGCGAGCGGCGTATTCACACGCGCTCAGCCCTGCGATGATCAGGAGCCAGGCGCAGATACCGCGGAATATTTTGGCCACGCTAAAACTCACGCGGCTCCAGAGAAACCGCTTTGGACAGCTTTTCAAAAAATACCCTATAGGTTTCAGGATCTTCCAGCAGCTCCGATTTTGCCACCTTGTCCTCAGTGTCCCACACGACCCGCTGAAATGTAACACGCACAGCGACGCTTTTGTCGTTTTCCCCGAGTCTGGTTACGACCGACGCCCTCACCAACCGCTCCTTACTAATCGGCATCGCCTGGGGGAAGCGGAGAGCCGTTGTAATGATTGCCACCGCAGCCGACGCCGCGATTTCCCCCACGTTGTACGCCGACTCCTTCTTCGAGCCTGCGACCAGTCCCAGCTTGGTCTCGCTTTCATCAATGGTAAATTCCAAATCCTGGAGAACGGCAGTGCCGGCGCTGAGCAGGGCCTGCTCATCTTCGGTCTCGAAGCGCCGGGTTTGCAGCTTGCGAAGCGCCGGGCTTTCCTGAGACAACTGCAGCGCCTCCTTCGGGATCTGTTGTAGCGCACACCCGGAAACCGTGGCGACCGCAATGAAGACCAGCAGGCTTTTTCTTAACATGAACATGTCGAATTCGATGATAACTCTTGAGAAGCAACTTAAGCAATCCCCAAGTGACTCGTGTTCGTGGCTCGTGTTCGTGAGCCCACGAGCACGCAACACGATCACGAGCGCGATCGAAGCAGATGGGCGTTTTTTAACGGACTGTGACATTCTTGACAAAGGCGGAGCAAGCGTTTACATGAAGTTGCTCATGGTTGAGGTACGCGGCCTGACAAAGTACTACGGTGAATTTCGCGCCATTCAAGGCGTCTCCTTTACGGCCCAGCGAGGAGAGATCCTCGGTCTTCTCGGACCGAACGGGGCCGGCAAGACGACCACGATGCGAATCATCACCGGCTTCATGCCGGCCACCGAAGGAACGGCCACCGTGGATGGTTTTGACGTCTCGGCGGAATCCCACGAGGTGCGCAGGCGCATCGGCTACCTGCCGGAAAGCCCGCCGCTCTATCACGACATGACCGTGAGCTCCTATTTGAATTTCGTCGGGCGCATCAAAGGGGTCGGCAGAAGCGACCTCGCGAGCGCGTTGGAGAGAGTGCTGGAAAAGTGCTTTCTCACCGAAGTTGCCTCACGCATCGTGAGCCGGCTTTCCAAAGGTTACCGGCAGCGGGTCGGGTTGGCCCAGGCGCTTATCCATAACCCGCCGGTGCTCATCTTGGACGAGCCCACGATCGGGCTCGACCCCAAGCAAATCATCGAAATCCGCGGCTTGATCAAAGAGCTCGCCAGCGAGCGGACGGTCATCCTCTCAACTCACATCCTGCCCGAGGTGTCGCAGATCTGCGGCAAGGTGGTCATCATCAACGAAGGCAGGGTCGTGGTGGAAAAAAATCTAAACGAGCTGGCGCAAGGCGGAAGCCTGGAAGAAGTCTTCCTGCGCCACATTTCCAAAGAGGTCGGGGAAAAAGAAGGGAACGTTTCGAACTAGCATGCGCAACATCTTGACCATCGCCGGGAAAGAGATCCGTTCTCTCTTCGTCTCCCCGATCGCCTACGTGGTGCTGACCGGCTTCCTGCTGTTGGGCGGATGGTTTTTCTTTAATCTCCTGTTCCGCTTCAATTATCTGCTGACCTTATATACGGGCTTGCAAAACTCCGAAGGCTTGCAGAGCCTTAACCTCAATGAGTACGTGATGGCGCCGCTGCTTCACAACCTCACCATCGTGCTCGTGATCATGATCCCGATCATCACCATGCGCGCTTTCGCCGAAGAAAAGAGAAGCGGAACCTACGAGCTGCTTTTGACCTCCCCGCTCACGGTCACAGAAATCGTTCTGGGCAAGCTCCTCGGCGCCGTCGCCTTTATCGCCGTGATGATCCTGCTCACCGGGATCTATCCGGTGATTCTGCTTTTCTATGGGAACCCGGAGTTGGGGATCGTGGCCTCGGGCTATCTGGGACTATTCCTTCTAGGGGCGGTTTTCGTTTCCGTAGGACTCCTGACATCGTCGCTGACCGAAAACCAGATTGTCGCCGCCGTGACTTGCTTCGTCGTCCTGCTGCTCCTTTACGTCATCTCCTGGCCGGTCGAGACCGCCGGAGCTGTCCTGGGCGGCGCGCTCAAATATCTCTCGGTCGTCGATCATTTCGGGGAAATGGTGAAAGGCCTCATCGACACTCAGGACATCGTCTATTTTCTCAGCTTGATCGTTCTCAGCCTTTTCCTCACTTACCGCTCTGTGGAGGCATCGCGCCAAAGTTAAGCCAAAGTCAGATGAGCAAGGTCCTACAGATTTCCGGGCTTTCCGGCATCGTTCTCACCGCTTTCGGCCTGATCGCTCTCTTTTTCACCGAAAACGCGCTGGACCCGTATGTCCTTATACATCTTGCGCTCGGGGTCGTGTGCCTGGCGGCCTATCTCGCAACTCAGGGCGGCAGTTTCCTGGTTTCCCTGCGCCGCCGCTCCACGCGCTACGGCCTGCACGCAACGCTGTATTCCGTGCTTCTCGTAGCAGTCTTGGTCCTGCTTAACTTTCTCAACACGCGATATCACTACCGCTGGGATCTGACCGAGGCCAAAGTCTTCAGCCTGTCGCCTCAGACGAACAAGGTGCTCGGACAGCTCAAGCAGGACCTGCAGATTTACGGCTTCTTTGAAAAAGGCGAGAACCCCAAGGTGACCGATCTCATCAAGAGTTACACGTATCATTCCCCGCTGGTTAAATTCACCGCGGTCGACCCAGACCGCCATCCGGAGATGACCAAGCAGTTCAAGATCCAGCAGGTAAACACCTTGCACGTCGGCTACGGACAGGAATCCACGAACCTCACAGAGAGCACCGAAGAGGCGATCACGAACGCCATCATCAAGCTCACCAAGGCGACGAAGAAGAACGTCTTGTTTCTGACCGGCCACGGCGAGCCCAAACTAGACGACCGGGAAAACCCGCAGGGATATGCCGCGGCCAAGGAGGCGCTGGAGAACGAAAACTATCAGGTGAAAGAGTTCCTGCTCTCGACTCAGGAGAAGGTGCCGCCGGAAACTTCGCTGCTCATCATTGCCGCGCCGGAAAAACCGCTGCTGGAGCATGAGACCGGAGCGATCGAAAGCTACTTGAAAAGCGGCGGGAGACTCCTGGCTCTGTTCCCTTCGCCCGGCGGCGAGAGCCTCAAGGGCTTCCTCCGGACATGGAGCGTGGAGATAGGCGATGATATTGTCGTGGACCAGGTCATTCGCCTGTTCGCCGGCCCCACCTTGGGGATGGAGCCCATTGCCGACAGCTACAGCACCGTCCACCCGATCACCCGGGATTTCAAGGAGCGCACGCTCTTTCCTCTCGTCCGCTCCGTCGAGGCCGCCAAAGAACCCAAGAACGGGCTCGAGGTAACCTCTCTGGTCAAGACCAGCTCGACCAGCTGGGCGGAGAAAGATCTGAACGGAGTCTTCAAACAGGGAAGGGCCTCTTTGGGGCCGGAGGACAAAAAGGGGCCGATCTCGGTCGCCGTCGCGGTGACCGCCAACCTCAAAAAACTCGGTGTCGAACGAGACGGCGACGTCAAATTGGTAGCGGTCGGAACCGCTGCCTTTGCCAATAACCGATTCATCAACATTTTTTTCAATCGCGATTTTTTCCTTAATGCCGTTAACTGGCTGGTCGGACAGGAGGAGCTGATTTCCATCCGGCCGCGATCGGTCCGCTCCTCTCGGGTGCAGCTCACCGAGGGAGAAGGCGCGGCGATATTCTACCTCTCTTTCCTGATCCTGCCAGAGATCCTCCTCATCATCGGCCTTGGCGTATGGTGGAGGAGGAGATAAAAAGGTGCGGCCGCGCCATACCCTGATCTTAGCTGTCATCCTTGTCCTCCTGGGCGCTTACGTCTATTTCTTCGAGCTTCAAAAAGGAGAAAAAGGGAAATCCGAAAGGCTGTTCAATTTCAAGGAGGACGAAGTGGCGAGCGTCGCCCTCAGGTATCCACAGCAGGAGATCCAGCTGCAAAAGGATTCTTCAGGCAAGTGGAAGCTCATCCAGCCCCTGCAGGCGGACGCGGACAAATCCATCATCATCAGCATCCTTGCAGCTCTGAGCGCAGGCGATATCAAAAGGACTCTGGAGAAAAAGCCCAGCCCTGAAGACATCAAGAGCTTCGGACTCGACCGGCCCACAGTCAAGGTTTCGATCACGCTTAAGAGCGGCCTCACTCTGACCACGCTCATCGTAGGCGCGAAAACGCCGCTGGGGGATTCAGCCTACATCCAGCGGGGCAGCGATCCTGCCGTCTATCTAACGGGCGCCGCACTGGCATTCGTGCTGGCGAAGGAACCCAACGACTTGAGAGACAAGACGATCCTCGCCTTTCCGCAAGAGCAGGTGGCCAGGCTTGGAATCCAGACACCCCAGGAATCTCTGGTCCTGACCAAGGGCGAGAAAGAGCAGTGGACCCTAGAGACGCCGCTGAAGAAAAATGCCAAAGCGGACGCAGTGAGCGATTACCTTGCGGCGCTGGCGCAGCTCAGGGCAAAGACGTTTGTCGACGATCAACCCAGGGAGCTAAAAAAATATGGTCTCGATCCCGCCGCGCTGAAGATCTCCGTCGATGGAAAGGACGGAAAAAACCTGGCGACCCTCCAGATCGGAGGCAAAAGCGGCGAAACCTATTATGCCAGGCGGGAGGGAAATCCTACCGTCTATGCGATCGACGAGTCCTCTTACGCACAGCTGCGCAAGCAGCTCGCCGACTTCCTCGCGGAGGAAAAACAGGAGCCGAAGAAGTAAGGGTTAAGTGCACGTGTTCTTGTGACAAGTCGCACACATTGCAAAAATTCCCCTTGCCCGAAAAGTCGCACCTCGGTTAGACTTACGCTCCATGGCTGAGGTCCCAAAGCAAATAGCTGAGCTGCTGGCGAAGTTTGATCAGAACCTCGACGCCTACCGTAGCCCAGGTTATGGTGAGACCGAGGTGCGGGTGGAGTTTATCAACCCGTTTTTCGAAGCCCTCGGCTGGGATATCACTAATAGGGCCGGCTATGCCGAAGCCTACAAGGACGTAATCCATGAGGATGCCATCAAAGTAGGGGGCGCCACCAAAGCACCGGACTATTCGTTCCGCGTCGGCGGCGCGCGCAAGTTCTTTTTAGAAGCCAAGAAGCCCGCCGTAACTATCAAAGACGACACCAGCCCCGCCTACCAACTGCGCCGCTACGCCTGGAGCGCAAAGCTGCCCCTTTCTATCCTCATCAACTTCGCAGAGTTTGCGGTCTACGACTGCCGCCTGCCGCCAAAAGAGACGGACAAGGCGAGCACGGGGAGAGTCCTGTACCTTACCTACAAAGAATACGAGTCACGTTGGGAAGAGATCGCAAAGGTCTTTTCCAAAGAAGCGGTCCTACAGGGCTCCTTCGATAAGTTCGCCGAGTCCGGCAAAGGCAAACGGGGGACCTCTCCGGTCGATGCTCAATTCCTGGCGGAAATCGAAAGCTGGCGCGAGGCGCTGGCGAAAAACCTGGCTCTACGCAATCCCAGGCTTAGCGTGCGCGACCTCAACTTCGCCGTCCAGCGGACCATTGACCGGATCATCTTCCTCAGGATGTGTGAAGACAGGGGCATCGAGCACTACGGCCAGCTCCAAGCGCTCCTCAACGGCGAAAATACTTACAAAAGACTCCAGTACCTCTACGGCATTGCGGATGACAAGTACAACTCGGGCCTCTTTCATTTCAAGGAGGAAAAAGGGAGAGCTGAAGCGCCGGATGAGCTGACGCTAAAGCTCAAAATCGACGACAAGGTCCTGAAAGACATCATCCGGCGCCTCTACTATCCCGAGAGCCCCTACGAGTTCTCCGTTCTTGGCGCTGATATCCTTGGCAACGTCTACGAACAGTTCCTGGGCAAGGTCATCCGTCTCACCGCCGGCCATCACGCGGTTGTAGAGGAGAAGCCAGAGGTTAAAAAGGCCGGCGGTGTTTACTACACGCCCGCCTATATCGTGGACTACATAGTCAAGAACACCGTGGGCAAACTTTGTGAAGGCAAATCTCCTAAGCAGATCGAGAAGCTAAGGATCCTCGACCCTGCCTGCGGCTCCGGCTCGTTCCTGATCGGCGCCTACACCTCCCTGCTCAACTACCACCTTGGTTGGTATGTTAACGATGGCCCGCAAAAGCACACCAAGGAAATCTACCAGGGCACAGGTGGCCAGTGGCGCCTCACTACACAGGAGAAAAAACGGACTCTGCTCAACAATATCTATGGCGTGGACATCGATAGCCAGGCGGTCGAAGTAACCAAGCTCAGCCTTCTGCTAAAGGTTCTGGAAGGAGAATCTGAAGAAACAATAGGCAAGAATCTCAAGCTCTTCCGCGAACGCGCCCTGCCTGATCTCGGCAACAACATCAAGTGCGGCAACTCCCTCATCGGCCCTGACTTCTACAAGAACCAGCAGATGAGTCTGCTCGATGAGGAGGAACGTTACCGCATCAATGTCTTCGACTGGAATTCCGAATTCCCTGCAATCATGAAATCCGGCGGCTTCGATGCAGTGATCGGCAATCCGCCGTGGGGCGTCGATTTCAGTGATGACGAGTTGGAATACTTCAGGCGTAAACACCGAGATATTATTGTCCGGATGATTGACTCGTTCATGTTCTTCAGCGATAAGGCGCTGAGCTTAATGCGACTCAAGGGAATTTTTGGGATGATCTTGCCTGACGTCATTTTATATCAGGTTGACAACCTTAAGCTCCGGAATCATCTTTTAAACGAGACTGCACTTACAAACATCGTGAATCTCGGTAATGATGTGTTCGCTAAGGTTACCCGCCCAAGTTGCATATTGCTCTTTTGGAGGGGACAGAAAGAGGGCCTCGCCTCAGTAGCCAACCTCAGCCGCATCAACGGTAACGGCAAGGGGGAAGCACTTGGTGCCGCTCCAAATTTTGCCAAGATCAAACAGAGTGCCATTCGAGATATTCCTGGCCTCTTGTTCGTAACGGAAAACCTCGAACACTATTCATTGCTCTCACGTATTCAAAAAGTTCCCAACCAACCTCTAAGCGCCTTGGTTGACGACGACGGCATCCAGCGTGGTGTCAGCCCAGACTTACAAGAGGCTTTCGTCGTCACCCCCGACATCATCCGAAAGTACAAGCTAGAAAGAGAAAAGCTGAAACCGGTTCATACGGGTGGCAAGGAACTTGGGCGATACTTTATCAGGGAGTCTGGTCTATGGCTTATTTACACTTCTCGTGATGACGATTTCCGCCACATCCCGAATATTTGCAGATATATCCAGTCGTTCAAATCGCAGATAACTTGCCGCGAAGTGAAGGAGGGGAAACACCCACTCTTCGCGCTCCATCGACCGCGCAAAGAGTCGATATTCACAAAATCGCCAAAGGTCGTCGGTGTGATTACGGGGGATCGCGTCTCGGTTACGATTGACCGCGACGGGCTGTACTTCACAGATGGGTTGTACCTGTTTTCCTTAAAGAACAGTTCCTTGCTTAACTATGCCGTCGGCATTCTAAATTCTCGACTGTTTATATTCTTATACCGGCTTTTATCGTTAGAGTCAGGACGTGTGCTTGCTCAGGTAAAACCGGCAATTCTGGACAATCTGCCGATGTGCAAAGTTGACTTGTCGGATCAATCGGACAGGGCTCGCTACGAGGGAATAAGTGTTCTTGTCGAGCGGATGCTGGACCTACACAAGCAGTTGGCTGCCGCAAAGAACCCGAACGACAAGACCCACCTTCAGCGCGAGATCGAGGCCACCGACCGCCAGATCGACCAACTCGTCTACGAACTGTACGGCCTGACAGAGGAAGAAATCAAAGTCGTGGAAGAGGCAGCAAAAGACAAAGGGGTCAGGTCTGCCGTTGGCTTTTAACGAAGATAGGGAAATCTGAGGTTTGGCTTGAATACGTGAATGGAGGAAGTGACCGATCCAGAAATCAGTTTTGAGAGGGCAGCCCGGGGTCGGGCTTTCAATTCTTCCGTTTCTTCCTTGCACGATTAATCCTCCCGTTTGAGAATAGAAGCTCGACGTTTGGCTTGGTGAAACCCTACGGAAGTTGGGCTATAGTGACGGTTACGGAGGTTTAACATGACACGAGCCGCTAGGGATATTGTCAAAGCAGCTATCCAGTTGCTGGAAAATGAGCGAGTGCATGTAGTCGAGCAACTTCTGGCTAGCCTAGAGCCGGAATCTGACGAGGACGTAGATTCAGCATGGGCTGCTGAAATCGAAAAACGTTCGCGGCAGATAAAAGAGAGAACAGTGAGTTTAATCCCTTGGGAGGAAGTAAAATCGCAGGCAAGAAAGCGGGCTCGTGCCGCAAACCAAGGTCGTCAGCACCAGAGAAGACTTTGTCAATAATGCATAAGGAGGTAGTTTCACGTGGCTAAATCAGAAAAATTGGCGGACGGTTTTTTAACGGCTATTCGGTCTCTTCCAAAGCAGGAGAGAGAACTCATAGTGAAGAAAAGGGGTCGGGAGTTTTTTCGCGGACTGTCTAGACGCTCACGCGCTCATACCGCTTTGCGAAGATGCCGCGCCCGAACTTTCCGGGCAAACTCATGGAGCTCTGCCCTGTGCTCGCGGATATACTTCTCTAGCTCTTAGGCGAATCCAATTTTTTTATTGTTTATCCCACCAGGATGCGCAGAGAAAAACCTTTGTGGCGGCGGATGAGCCGGAAATCGTCCCTGTTGTAGGTTAAAAGAGTTGCGCCGATCCTGCGCGCGCAAAGAGCGATGAGGATATCGTTGAGCAGGGCAGGGAGCTTGGATCGCCAACCCCGCTCTCTTTCCTCGATAGCCCCCACGACGGCGGACGCCTCCACCCAATCTTCAAAGGTAGGGGTTACGAGCCGTCCGGTGCGTTCCATCGGACGGATAAACTCTCCCACCAGACTCCGGGTCGGGCGATTTTGCGCGTTTACGTAAAGCTCGTAGGCAACGACGGAAGATAGAAAGGTAGCGGGCAGGAGAGGGAAAAAAGTTCGTCGAAATTGGGTCCTTTTATCCTCGGATCGAACGGCCTCTAGATAGACATTGGTATCCAGAAGGTACTTCACCGATAGATCGTCCGAAAGCTGCCTCCTCGGAGCAGCCGGTCTAACGACTCCTCAATTTCCCGGTCCTCGACGGTCTTTTGCAGCGCCTTCTGGATAGCCTCGGTATCCGTTTTTACGTTGAACAGCCGACGAACTTTGTGAATGATCTCTTCATCAAGGTTATATGTTTTCTTTTTGACTGTCGCTTTCATATCGTCTCCCCTCCATATCGTACAGACAAACTAGCAGTCCTATCCATATCTGTCAATTGGGTCAGGTTTTTCGTGAGATGTCAGACTCCGGCTTTCAAATATTGCGTTTCTTCCTTGCTCGATTAATCCTCCCGTTTGAGAATAGAAGCTCGACGTTTGGCTTGGTGAAAACCCCTCGCAGATAGGTTATAGTGCCGTTTATGAGGTTATAGGAGAGCGTAAGGTCTCAAGGGGATTGTTCAATGATAAAAAGCAAGGAAAAGGAGATTGTTCAGCGATTCAAAGAAAGGGTAACCGAAGCCCTGGGGGACCGTCTGGATCGAATCGTGCTCTTCGGCTCCCGAGCCCGAGGGGACGCCGAGGAAGACTCGGACTTTGATTTCCTGGTTACGGTTCAGAAGCCGCAGGTAGACGATAAAGACCGCGTACGGCAGATTTCCTGGGAACTCTCCCTTCAATACGATACCGTCATCACGCCCTTAGTGGTCCTCAGCGAGGACTTCGTAGAGGAGAAGTATTTTTATCTCCACGAGAATATTCACAAAGAGGGAAGGGTCGTTTGAAAATTGAAAACCGCCAGAAGCTTGTCCGCATTTTACTTGAAAAGTCTCGAAAGAGTCTGGAAGCTGCAACCACGCTACTGAGAGACGGCTTTTCCGAGTCCGCTGTATCCCGTGCCTATTATGCCGCGTTTTACCTTGCGCAAGCCGCCCTCGCAACTAAGGATATATCAAGGAATAAACACTCCGGAGTTATTGCCGCGTTTGGGGAAAACCTGGCGAAAAGATCCATCCTTCCGGACAAGCTTCACAAACTCCTCAGAAATCTTTACGAACTCCGCATCACCTCTGATTACAGCATTGAAGACGAGCCTTCTACCCAAGAGGCCAAGGAGGCTCTCGCAACAGCCAAGGAGTTTGCAACGGTAGTCGAGGCTTATCTCGAAAGCTGGCTAAAAGCGGACTCAGAGTAACAGTCTCTACCGCACTCTCACACTGCCTTGCGAAGGTGGCGCTCCCGGACTTTCCGCGCAAACTCATGGAGTTCGGCCCCGTGCTCCCGGATGTACTTCTCTACGGCTGGCTCTGTCTCAACCGGATAGACCCCAATCATCCGCACCTCGTCAATCAATCGCTGCTCGAATTCTTCACGCTTTGTCGAGGTGAAGAGCTCTAGCTCGGACTCCGCAATCAAGTTCTCCAGCGTCTTCTCTATCGAATCCTGTACGAACCAGTCGTTCTTGAGCATGTTTTGAACCATAGCACAGCTAGCCTGAACTGGTGAAGGGGAGAGAGCTTATGGTATGATGATCGAAATTACCGGTCGGGATGCCCGCTATGACCACCGCACCTCGGAAGGTTTCGTCTAAATGTGAGAGGTGAAAATTCCATGAACGGAAATACTAAGACTCGGGCTGTGATTCAAAAAATCGTCCACAGTTTAGTTGCCGGGTACACGCCTGAGAAGATCATCCTCTTTGGCTCCTATGCCTACGGGCAGCCGGATGCGGACAGCGACATTGATCTCTTGATCATCAAAGCGACACGGGAGCGTTTCCTTGAACGCCTGGATACCGTACGGCGATTGGCCACTGGAAGCCACCCCCACATTCCGTTTGAGCCGATAGTTCTAACGCCAGAGGAGATCGAGCAGCGCCTGAAAGCTGGAGACCAATTCGTTAGCGAGATCCTCCAAAAGGGCGAAGTCCTCTATGCCGTCTAGGGAGTCCCGTTATCCGAAGGATTGGCTCGCCCTTGGCGAGAAGGACCTCGTCCGGGTGAACAGGTCTCTCCGCGACAAAGACCCGGAGCTCGCTGCCTTCTGTCTGCAACAGGCAGTTGAGAAATTTCTTAAGGCGTTCCTGCTCTCGAAGGGTTGGAAGCTCCGGCGAATTCACGATCTAGAAGCCCTTCTTGACGATGCCATGGCATACGATTCATCTCTGGATCAATTTCGCAATGTTTGCCAAAAGATCACCAACTACTACGTCGTGGAGCGCTACCCTCTAGCCGTCGGAACTGAATTTACAGAGGAGACGATTCGCGCTTCGCTTGAAGCCGCAGGCCGGCTGTTTGAGAAAATTCGTAAAGAGTTGGGCTGCTAAGAATCGCTTAATCGGCTAAAAGCTTCATCGAATAACGGACGTTTTCCCTTTGCCCTTGAGAAACCGCCATCATTCTGTTAACCATTTTCTTGATCTCTTTGGCGACGCCATGAAATTTCCTCTCCACTTAGAAAGCAAATGGGGCGGCAAACGCTATAACTCCTTCAACCGCGTTCTCAAGGGTACTTTCGCCGCCCGGGTGCACAAGGTCGGCGTGAGAATGGACTTCACCTGTCCGAACCGAGATGGACGGGTCGCTACGGGGGGCTGCACCTACTGCAACAACGCGGGCCACACGCCTCGAGGATTTCACCCCGGCATGTCCGTAAAAGAACAGTTAGAACAAGGGACCGAGGCGATCAGGCGCCGTCACCGGGCCGAGAAATTCATCGCCTACTTTCAGAGTTACACGAATTCCTACGGGCCGGTGAGCAAACTGGAAAGACTCTATCGCGAGGCGCTGGATTTTCCCGGCGTGGTGGGTCTGGCCATCGCCACGCGGCCTGACTGCGTGCCGGATGACGTGCTCGATCTCGTGGCCGGTTTGGCGCGCCACACCTACCTCTGGTTGGAGCTTGGGCTGGAATCGATGCATGATAAAACGCTTCAATGGGTGAACCGCGGCCATGGCCTGAGAGAGTTTCTCGACGCGGTCGAGCGCAGCAAGGCGAGGAGATTGCGGGTATGCACACATTTGATTCTGGGCTTTCCCACTGAAAGCCGCGAAGAGATCCTGCAAACGCCGGCGCTGTTGAACCGCATGAAAATTGACGGCGTGAAACTCCACAACCTGCACGTCATCAAGAACACGGTTCTGGAGCAGATTTACCTTTCCGGGGCCTTCGAGCTCTTTGGGCGCGAGGCTTACGTTGCCCTCGCGGTCGATTTTCTCGAACGGCTCGCGCCGGAAATCGTCATCCATCGCCTGACCGGAGAGACCTACCGGGAGCTCACCGTGGCGCCTGATTGGTCGATCAACAAGATCGGCGTGCTCAATGCGATTCACGAGGAGCTTGAAAGAAGAGACAGCTGGCAGGGAAAGGCATGCGCTGAAAGATCTGTCATGGGGCTCGAGCGAACGGTTCAGGTCGGGACGGAGGCGGTGACGCCGTGAATGGTCACCTCGGCTTGATCCATTCCATGCTGCCGGCCACCGTCGATCTCCGGGTATCGGTCCCGGAGAGTCATCCCTCCGCGCGCAATCTGGGAACCGAGCGGGGCGGATCAGGAACCATCGTCGATCCGGAGGGATACATCCTCACCGTCCACTACGTCACGTCAGGGGCAGCTTCGATCACGGTAACTTTGGCCGACGGCGAGCAGTACCCCGGCGAGTTGGCGGCGCAGGACCAGGAAACCGGTCTCTCCTTGGTGAAGATTCCGGGCAGAGATCTTCCGTTCCTCCGCCCTTCGCCTGCTGAGGAGCTGGCGCTTGGCCAGCCGGCGCTGATCGTCGCCAGCAGCGGAGAGACGGGAAGAAGAGTCAACGGCGGCTATGTGACTTCGACAGAAAGCTACGACGGCCACTGGGAGTACATGTTGGATAAAACCATTCGCCTTAGCGCTTTCAATCCCGGCTTCGGAGGCGGAACCCTGGCGGACTTCAAAGGGCGGATCATGGGCGTCGTCTCGCTCAACTTGAACGACATCGGGAAATTTTCGCTGGCGATACCCATTGAATGTTACCTGCGGCACGAGCGGGAGTTGAAGCAGCACGGACGGGTGCGCAGCCGCGCGCCGCGGCCTTGGCTAGGCTTCTATCCTCAGAGCCTCGGAGGACACATCGTGATTGCGGGCGTCGTGCCGGGAGGGCCGGCGGAACGGAGCGGACTCAGGGAGGGGGACATCATCATCAGAGTAGAGAGACAAGAGGTCCGCTCTCGTCCCGAACTCTACCGCCAAATGTGGAAAAAAAGGGCTGGCGAGCGAATCTCTTTTCGCATCCTCAGAGATGAGGAAGCTCTCGATCTCGATGTGATCAGCGGCGACCGGCTAGAGTTTTCCCGGCATTAATCTTCCCCCCCGACCTTTTGCAGTTCCCCTTTGCCAATGACTTTAACTGAAAGGGCCGGGGTGTAGGCGTCGGGTTCGTACTTTATAACAATCTTGTCTGTCTCTTGCAGCTCTTTCAGCTTGATCTTTGTTCCATCCCTATCGATATCCGTTTTTTCGTCGATGCCAACGACCTCTTCACGGACCTTTCCCTTGCGCTCAACTTGAAAGGTGATCGTGCGCTGTCCGACAGCGCTGATAACCGCCTCCACGTCTTTCGCTTTGGTCGATTTTTTCTCCTCTTGGGCCGAGCCGCTGCCGAGGAATCCGTACAGCAGGAACGAAAGAACCAAGAGCCATCTAGGGGTTTTCATTGCGCCCTCCTTCGCCGAAAAGTATCCAAAGATTGAAATCGTGTCAAGCGACGTGACCTTCGGTCACAGGCGCCGGCTCAGGCCGAATAGCGGGTCGGCATCGTGATGCGGAAGGTCGTTCCCTTCCCCACCTCGCTTGCCACTTCCACCTTGCCATGAAGCAGGTTGAGCAGCTTCTTCGCTATGGCCAGGCCCAGG